>JBKPRV010000310.1:0-11944 GCA_046734715.1 Actinomycetota bacterium
GTCCACCCCTTCCTCGGTCCCGCCGGGCCCGAGGATCTGGAAGGCCAGGTCGCGCGAGTCGCCCCGGCTGTTCTCCAGGTAGAAGGTGAACGCGGTGACCAGGACGATCGTGGGCACCAGGATGAACAACCGCCGCCGTACGTAGCGGCCGTTGACAACGCTGGCGCCCACGACGACCAGGGCGAACGCTCCGAGGAAGCTGAGCAGCATCGGCAGCCCGACCAGCCACCCACCGACGAGGACGACGAGCGCCCCCGCGGTGGTGGTCAGGCCGGGGTAGCGCCGGACTGTGTCCCAGAGCGCACGAACCCTTGGCATCGGCTACTCGCACTTCCCTTCGTCACACCAGATCTGGTTGACCTGATGGCGACCGGCGAAGGCGAGCCCGATGCCCTGGGACCCGTCCGGCAAGGCGTTGTCCACCACACCGTTGACGTACGGCGCCGACGAGATGCCCCAGATGGTCCAGCCCAGCCAGAGGTTGTAGACCTCCTCGCCGAAGCGGTTGTTGATGTTCTCAGCCGCCTCCTTGCGGGCATCCTCGTCGGGGTTGGTCCGGATGGTGATCAGGTTCTCGTCGATCACCTCGTCCGAGAAGCGCCCGAAGTTCAGGGCCTGCGAGCCGATGGGGGCCGACGCCGCGCTGATCCACCACAGGAGCTGCTGGTCCGGATCCGTCCCGCCGTGGTTGCGCCAGGCGAACACGTCGAAGTTGCCCAGCAGTGCGATGCCGATGTACTGGCCCTGCTCGATGGGCGTGATGGTGGCGTTGACCTCGTCACCGAAGGCCTCCTGCCACATCGAGACGATCAGCGTGTTGGTCTCGACGTTGAACGGGTCGTTGGTGGTGTTGAAGTCGAACGAGATGCTGTCGGTGCCGAGCTCCGAGAGGCACGTGTCCATCTCTTCCTGGGCCGCGTCGACGTCGTACTTCGGGTAGCCCGAGTCCTCGAGGTAGCCGATCGACCCCGGCGGGAACGGACCGTCGGCCGGGGTGGAGATGCCCCCGCCACGCTCCTCGGCCAGCCGGTCGAGGTCGATCCCGTGGGCGAGCGCCCGCCGGCAGTGCACGTTGACCATCGGGTTGTCGGCGTTCTTGCCCTCGGGGTCCATGGCCGCGCCGGTCATGAGGTTGGTGCCCTGGGCGGTGTTCAACATGATGTAGTTGGTCTCGCCGAAGCGGTCGCTGGTCACCGTCTCGAGGCTGTCGTCGTCCATCAGCTGTTGGGCGATCGCCTCCGCGTTGGCGGTGTGGATGATGTCGAACTCTTTGGACTTCAGGGCGTTGACCCGGCTGTCGATGTCGACCGACGCCACGGCCTCGATGGCGTCGAGGTAGGGCAGGTTCTCACCGGTGATGCCGTTGGGTCCACGCCAGTAGTCCTCGTTGCGCACGGCCCGGAAGCTGTTGCCGTTGCCCGGCTCGTAGGACTCGAACTTGAAGGCGCCGAGGCCGACCGGGGCCGCCGGGTCACCGTCGGCCGGTGTGGCCGCGAGGGCGGCGTCGAAGAACGGGCTGTTGGGGCTGCGCTGGGGCACGTCGGACAGGCTGGACAGCCAGTCCTTCGAGAACATGTACCCGCAGGAGCCGTAGCCGAAGTAGGCGGGCAGCGCGACCCAGGGCCCGTTCTTGGTCGCGATGGTCAGGGTCTGGCCCGAGGTCGTGATCGGCCCGACCGACGCGTACGCGGCACCGGTCAGCGGGCTGCCCACGCACGTCTCGATGTTGAACTTGACCGCCTCGGCGTCCAGCGGGGTGCCGTCGTGGAACTTGATGCCGTCGCGGATGGTGATCGTCCACTCGGTGTAGTCGTCGTTGTGGTCGACCGACTCGGCGAGGAGCGGCACGATCTGGCCGTCGTCGTTGACCGCGAACAGGGAGTCGGAGACGGCGGACAGGGGGATGTAGCAGCTGGTGGCGCACGACGTCCGGTAGGGCGCCCAGCCGTTGGCCGTGTCGGCCTCCAGTCCGTAGACGAGGGTGCCGCCCTTCACCGGTTCGCCCTCGTCGCCGCTGGTGCTCTGGTTGACGTCGCCGGCGTCGTCGTCGTCGCCGTTGTTGCCGCCGCACGCGGCGGCGGCCAGCATCAGCACGGCGAGCGCGCCGAGCCAGGGCTTGCGCCGCACCCACGGCCTGTGGTCAGCGAGATCGCCGGGCCTGTTGCTTCGGATCATGACCCCTCCCCCTCTATGGCTTCGATGATGGAGTGCTGTCGTTTGGTCAGGTGTTCAGGTAGCTGAGCGGGGCGCCGGCCCGAGGCCATTCGGCCTGCAGCAGGCGCCCAGTGCTGGAAGCGGTGATGTACGCCGTGGTCAGGTCGTCACCGCCGAAGCAGATGTTGGTGGTCAACATGTCGTCGACCGGGACGAACTCGACGAGCTCGCCCTCGGGCGACACCACCGAGATGCCGCCGTTGACCAGCGTGGCGACGCAGACGTTGCCGGCGCCGTCGACGGCCAACGAGTCGAGCAGTTGCAGGCCCGAGAACCCGTAGAGGCAGCTCGAGGCGTCGAACGGCGCCGGCGCGAGCTCGCCGGGCGCGACCACGTCGCGCTGCGTCAGCCGGCCGTTCATGGTCTCGGCCCAGTACAGCTTCCGACCGTCGGGCGACAAGCCGATCCCGTTGGGGCTGAGCACCGGGAACGCCACCTCGCGGATGGCGGAGCCGTCGGCCTGGGCGTAGTAGATGCCGGTCGCGTGCCCGATGCGGGTGGCGTGGTCGGTGTAGCCGTGGTCGGTGAAGTAGAAGCCGCCGTGCTCGTCGAACACCAGGTCGTTCGGGGCGCGCAGAGGCCAGCCGTCACACTCGGTATACAGGTCTTCCACCTTGCCGCTCTCGAGGTCGACCCGCTGGATGCGGCCGCCGATGTAGCGGTCCTGCGAGAAGGGGCCGGGAAAGCTGCGCCCATCCATCTGGAGGTCGGTGAAGCAGCCACCGTTGTTGCACAGGTAGACCGCCCCGTCGGGGCCGATGGCGGCGCCGTTGGGACCACCCGGTACGTCGGCGATGGTCTCCTTGGTGCCGTCGGGGAGCACGCGGGTGAGCCGCGGGGCGAGCATCTCGACGACGATCACGCTGCCGTCGGGCATCGCCACCGGGCCCTCCGGGAAATGCAGACCCGAGGCGATCTCCTTCAGCTGGCTCATGCGGGCTCCCCCCTGAAGCTCCGTTTCGGATGAAACTCGTATCCGACACAAGTGTCAAGAAGTGCAGAAGGACGACTCACCAGTGCCTGCGGCCAACGCAGTCTACGAGGTCGTAACGACACTCGCTGTGCCGACGGCGGTGTCGATAGCGGCATCACTGGCCGGTGGACGCGCCGACGGGACGGCCGTCCACGATCTGATCGAGGTATTCCGAGAGGCCCGCACCTTCCAGGTCGCCGTAGCGCCAGCGGGTCATCCCCTCGGTGATGCGGGTCATGAGGCCGTTGCGCCGGTTGCGCAGCGGGATGTTGGCCCACACCTCGCCTTCCACGTCGTAGCTGTGGTCGTCGGTGTGGATGGTGGTGTGCACCGCCGAGTGGTACCAGCGGTCGTCGAAGTCCGACCGCAGCTCGACGTCGCGGATGGGCACCCACTCCTCGCCGTGGCGGGCCCGGTCGTACAGGAAGCCGCCGACGCGCCGCCGTTCGGCCTCGTCGCCCGAGATCGTGGTGGCGAACCCCAGGTCCGGGCCGAGGTTGACGGTGAGCCACCGGTACCACCAGATGTTCTGCCAGTAGCGCGGCCCCCAGCTGTGGTCGCGCAGGCCGAGCCCGTCGGTGAGCTCGAACGACTCGTCCCCGACGGTGACGGTGCCGGTGACGCCCATGTGCTGCTCGAAGTGGCCCCGGGCGAACGACTTCTCGGGATCGATCGTGGGCAGGGTCTCGCCCTCCTCGGCTTCGGCCTCACCGCCCCACGGCTTGGCGATGCCCCGCTGGACCTGCTCGATCCGGCAGTCGACGCGCGGGTTCTCGGTGAACGCCCGCCGGGGGTCCTCCATCTCGGAGGGGTCCTCCAGCACGACCGCCGGCCCCTCGTAGGTGACCCGGTGCTCCTCGAAGGGGCGGACGACCTCGAAGCGCAACCCGCCGGCGTTGTGCTGGTCGTTGTCGCTGATCCGCGGGCGGCCGAACCAGAACGCCACCCGGCCGTCGGGCAGGTACAGGCACGTGGTCATCTCGGCGTAGCCCTCGTTGGGCCGGTTGCCGAGCCGGACCCAGCCACCGAGGCCGCAGCCCGGGTCGTAGAAGTTGTAGTAGGCGCTCTCGTTGAAGTTGCTCGCCGCTTCCCGAGGATGCATGTAGTCGTCCTGGGGCTCCAGCCGGATCCGCATCGAACGACCCTCCTTTCCCATAGTCGGGCCGGCACCGTTCAGGCCGGCTCGCCCAGCCGCTCCTTCGGGTAGCCGGCGTACGACTCCTTGAACACACCCGAGTGCAACAGCACGACTGCGGCGACCCGGCCGGTGCTCGCGTCGGTGAGCGTCGTGCGGGTCCAGTACGACTCGGTGCGCCGGCTCTGGCTGAGGCCGACGATCTCGCTCTCGACCCCGTAGGTCTGACCGGCGAACACCGGCCCCTCGACCAGCCGGATCTCCAGGTCGAGGAACAGGCCGAGCGCCGGGCCCCTCACCGGCCAGGCGGCGCCGGCCTTGGCCGACAGCACGCTGGTCATCTCCATCGGCAGCACCGCCCGACCCCACGGTGAGCCGGCGCCGCCATCGGGCGTGTACCAGGGATGCGGCTCGGTGATGCGCTCGAGCTTGTCGGCCAGCGAGAACGGGTAGCCGGGACCGTTGCCGTCGGCGTGGGTGACGGTGGCGGCTCGGGCCTTCGGGCCGCGCATCCCCACCTCGAGCTGGTCGACGATGAACAGCTCGCCCGGGTCGCCCTGGCGCGCGAGCCGGGTCTCGAGCTCGGTCTCCGGGTGATCGGGACCGACCGACGCCGTGCCGACCAGCACCGGCGTGCCGTCACCCTTGTGGGCTTCGACCCGCGCCGAGGCCGGCCCGGTGGTGGTCAGCGAGGCCTGCACCTGCTCGCCCTCGACCACCATGGTGCGGAAGTGGCAGCTCACGCAACCCCGCTCGAACCAGGCCTGGCCCCACAGGGCGGCGGCGAGAGGGTCGATCTGGCTGAAGTGCGTGGGCGCCTCGATCGGCGCCCCGGCGAGCCCGAGCGACCCGGCGGTGTCGGCGTCGTGGAGGCTGGAGTGGCCGTTGACCTGCTGGTCCTGGAGCATCTGGACCGGCGACCGCAGCGGTCCGACGAGCCTGATCTCGGTGGCGAAGTGCGCGTCGCTCATCAGCGGGGCTCCTGGCCGTCGTCGACCTTGGCGACCATGCCGGTCACGAACTCGGACGAGGGCGACACGAGGAAGAGCAGCGTGCTGTCGAGCTGGGCCGGGTCGCCGAGCCGGCGGCGGGGGAAGAACGCGGTCATGTCCCCGACCCGCGAGATCATCCCGTCCATCATCTCGGAGCTGAACGCGCCGGGGGCGATGGCGTTGACGTTGATCCCGAAGCGAGCCCACTCCACCGCGAGCACCTCGGTCATCCGCTCTACCGCCGCCTTGGTGGTCGAGTACAGCGCGGCACCGCGGCCCGCGTAGTGGTGGGCGCCCATCGACGACAGGTTGACGATCCGGCCCGGCGCCTTCCGATCGATCAGCCGCCGGGCGACCTCGCATGACAGCAGCCAGGGACCGCGCAGGTTGGTGTCGAAGACCTGGTCGATCAGGGCGACGGACATCTTGGTGGCGTACTGGGCGTCGGGCATGCCGGCGTTGTTGACCAGGATCGACACCGGCCCCAGCTCGGCCTCGACCCGGTCGACGGTGGCGACGATCTGGTCCGCGTCGGTGACGTCGAGCGGCACCGGCACGCATACACCGCCGGCGGCCGCGATCTCGGCGGCCAGCTCCTTCAGCCGGTCCTCGCGCCGGGCGGCCGCGGCTACCTTGGCCCCGCATGCGGCCAGCACGGTGGCGAAGCGGCGGCCCAGCCCCGAGCTGGCCCCCGTCACCAGCGCGACCTGGTCCGTGAGGTCGATGGAGAAGTTGGGGAGCCCGAAGCCCGCCGCCCCGTCACTCATTGCCGCGGCCTCGTGGTGGCGGCCGCGAGCTCTTCGCGGAGCTCGCGCTTGAGCACCTTGCCCGCCGCGTTCCGAGGCAGCTCGGCGTCGCGGAGCTCGATCACCGACGGCACCTTGAACGCCGCCAGCCGCTCGCCCACATGCTTGCGCACGGCTTCGGCGTCGAGTTCGCTCCCCGGTCGCAGGCGGACCACCGCCGCGACCTCCTCGCCGAGCGAGGGATGGGGGACACCGACCACGGCGGCGTCGGTGATGTCGGGGTGCTCGAACAGCGCGGCCTCGACCTCGGCGGCGTACACGTTCTCGCCGCCGCGGATCACCACGTCCTTGAGGCGGTCGACCACGTGGACGAAGCCGTCGTCGTCGACGTAACCGAGGTCGCCGGTGTGGAACCAACCCCCGGTGAAGGCCGCGTCGGTGGCCTCGGGCTTGTTGTGGTAGCCCCGCACGATGGTGGGACCGCTGATCCAGATCTCACCCACTTCGCCCTGGGTGACGTCGGCACCGTCGGGCCCGACGAAGCGCACGCCGACCACCGGGGCGAGCGGCTTGCCGACGCTGTCGGCCCGGGTCACGTAGTCGGTGCCCATGTTCACGATCATGGCGCCGGTGGTCTCGGTGAGGCCGTAGCCGTTCCCGGGCGCGACCCGGGAGCTGAACTGGCTGTCGACGCGCCGGACCAGCTCCGGGGGGACCAGCGTGGCGCCGGACGCGAGCCCTTGGAGGCTGTCCAGGGAGACGCCGCGGGCGGCGGCCCGGTCGAGCAGGTCGAACGCCGTGTGCGGCACGCCGGAGAAGTTGGTGACCCCCTCGCGCTCGATCAGGTCCACCGCCTTGTCCGCGTCCCAGCGGTACATCAGCACCAACGTGCCGCCGTACGCGGTGTAGGGGATGAGGTGCGACTGCAGCCCGCCGACGTGGAACAGCGGGAAGGTCAGCAGGGTCCGAGGCGGGGGCGGCGTCTCGCCGTCCGCGCCGGCTGCCGGCACCCCCGCGGCTTCTGCGGCCCGGACGGTGCCCAGGTAGAAGCCACCCATCAGGAAGTTGGTGATGTTGCGGTGGGTGCCGACCGCGCCCTTGGGCCGCCCGGTGGTGCCCGAGGTGTAGAGGATGGTGACGTCGTCGTCGGCGTCGATGGCGACCTCGGGCAGCGAGGCGTCCTCGCCGGGCTCGCCGATCAGGTCGTCGAAGTCGACCACGCCCGGAGGCAGCACGTCGGTCCGGACCCCGACCACGCCGGCGAGGCCGAGCCCGTCGAGGTCCCCCGCGAGTCGCTCCAGCCGCTCACCGTCGGCGATGAGCAGCTTCGCGCCGGAGTCGGACAGCCCGTAGGCCAGCTCCGGCCCGGTCCACCAGGCGTTGAGCGGCACTGCCACGGCCCCGATCGACACCGTGGCCCAGAAGGACAGCGCCCACTCGGGGTAGTTGCGCATGGCGATGGCGATCCGGTCGCCCTGCCCGACCCCGAACTGCTCGGTCAGTCGCCGGGCGAGGGTGGCGACGACGCGGTGGGCGCGGGCGTACGTGTAGCGCTCGTCGTCGTAGACGAGGAAGTCGCGGGCGGCGTGGGCCCGGCTCGCGTCCCAGATGTCGCGCAGCGAGTTGGGCGCCGTCTTCCAGACCCGCGTGGGCACGCCGCGGATCTCGACCTCAGCGATCTCGAACGGCCCGCCGGGGCCGGTCAGCGATCGCTCCAGCTCTGTCATCGCGCTGCTCATGGGCGGCGTCCCCCTCACGATCGACTATCCCGGAGAACCGACATCACTGTCAAGAACAGTGCATCGGCCCGGCTTTGCCGGGCCAAGAGGCGCGGCCTGCCTGCACATATCTGCGTCATAGAGTTGACGTTGGCATCGGTTACCGCTCGTATACTTCGCGTATGACGGCCAAGCCGCCGACGAAGAGGGCACCCGCCGACCGGACCAGCCCTCGCAGCAGTCGCAACCCGGGCGGGCGGACACGCAAGAGCGAGGAGACCCGTCGCGCCCTGCTCGACGCGGCGGCCCGCATGTTCGCCGAGCACGGCTACCACGACACCAGCGTCCCGGACATCGTCCAGGCCGCCGGGGTCGGGCACGGCACGTTCTACGAGTACTTCGCCAGCCGGCGGGACATCCTGCTCGCGCTGACCAGGCCGATCACCGACACCCGCGAGCGGCGGCCGATCCTCAAGAGCCAGAACCTCGCCGACCGTATCCGGGCCGAGATCTTCTGGTACCTGTCCGACCACGTGGAGCACCTCGACCTGTCCAAGGTGTGGCACGCGGCGTCGGCGTTCGATCCCGAGATCGCCGAGACCCGGCATCGCGAGCGGGCCCGGCGGATCGACCGGGTGCGCAAGGGCATCGAGTCGGCCGAGGCCCGCCCCGACATCGAACCGGGCATCGCGGCGGCGGCCCTGGTGGCCATGCTCGAGGAGTTCACCCACCGCTGGTTCATCGAGGGCGACGGCCCGGGCAAGAGCGCGCACGACGTGGTGATGGCCGCCGACACGCTGGGCACGCTCTGGCTCAGCGCCATCGGCCTCGCTCGTTGACCCGATCTCGACACTCATGTCGGTTCCTGCGTTAGCGTAGGTCGCATGGGCCACATCCGCTATGAGGTCGACGATCGGGTGGCGACGGTGACGATCGACCGGCCCGAGAAGCGCAACGCGATGACCTACGCGATCCTCGCCGACTTCCACGCGGCCATCCACCGGGCCGGGTCCGACGACAGCGTGGGTGCCGTGGTGCTGACCGGGGCCGGCGGCGCGTTCTGCGCCGGCACCGACCTGGCCGACCTGGCCGAGACACCCGAGGACCAGCGCTCGGGCCGGGGGCGTGAGGGCGCCGGAGCCGGGGAGGGGAGTGGGGCCCGGGTGCCGTGGCCGATCGTCGCCTGCCCCAAGCCGATGATCGCGGCCGTGGACGGTCCCGCCGTGGGAATGGGCGCCGAGTTCGCCACCCAGTGCGACGTGCGCGTCGCGTCCACCCGGGCTCGCTTCGGCTGGATCTTCGTGCTGCGGGGCCTCGTCGCCGACACCGGGGCCGGCACGTTCCTGCTGCCCCGGCTGATCGGGCCCACCGCGGCCATGCGCCTGCTGTTCTCGGGCGAGATCATCGAGGCCGCCGAGGCGCTGCGACTGGGGTTCGTCACGCAGGTGGTCGAGCCGGAGGACCTGCCGGCGGCGGCCGAGGCGGAGGCCCGGCGCTACCTCGACGCTTCGCCGTTCGCCGTGCGGCGCACCAAGGAGTTGGTGTACGGCGGCATGTTCCGGCCGGTGGACGAGCACCTGCGCGAGACCGCCCGGCTGCTCGAAGAGTGCTTCCGCTCCGAGGACCACCGCGAGGGCGTCGCCGCCTTCCTGGAGCGCCGCCCGGCTGCGTTCACCGGGCGGTGAGCTCGGCGAGCACGGCCTCGTCGCCCGAGAAGTCGAACTCGTACCGGTCGCGCCCTTCGGCCCGGAACCATTCGTAGGAGTCCCGGTAGGCGGCTTCGAGCCCGAAGCTCGGTTCCCAGTCGAGGTGCGCCAGCGCCTTGTCGATCGAGAACATCGCCCCGCCCACCAGGCCCTCGCCCCAGTGGACCAGCGGCGGGCGGGCCCGGCGGGCGATGTCCAGCGGCACGTGCACGACCTCGGGCTCGACCCCCACGGCCCGCGCCATGAGCCGGACGCACCCGAGGATGCTGGTGATCTCGGCTCCCCCGACGTTGTACTGCTCGCCGATGGCGCGCTCGTTGCCCGCCAGGGCGACCATCAGCCGGGCGACGTCCTGGACGTGGACCAGGTGGACGAAGGGGAACCCCTCGCCCGGCACCAGGATGGGACGCCCCTGCTCCAGGCGGGCGAAGAACACCGGCTCCCGGCTGGCCAGCGGCGTCTTCGGGCCGACCGTGTGGGTGACCCGCAGCGAGGTGGCAGGGAAGCCTTCGGTCTCGTACAGGCGGGCCAAATGGTCCTCGCATGTGACCTTGCCGACGCCGTAAGCCTTGCGCGGGTCGCGGTCGTCCGGGGCGTGGCGGGCGAAGTGCTCCCGGACCGGCTGGACGAAGCTGCGCTTGTAGACCGCCACCGAGCTGGTGAACACGAACTGCCGGACGCGCCCCCGGAACAGCTCGACCAGAGGCTCCAGGTCGGCGACCTGGTAGGCGGTGTTGTCGTAGACGATGTCGAACTCGTCGCGGTGCGGCTCGAGCACTTCGCGCAGGACGCCGGGCCGGCGCCGGTCTCCGTGTAGGCGGCGGGCGCCATCGGGGAGGGGAGCGACGTGGCTGTTCATGACCGTCACGTGGAAGCCGCGCCGGGCGAGCTCGAAGCAGAGGTGCAGGCCGATGTAGCGGTTGCCCCCGAGGACCAGTGCCCGCATCACACCGGCGACGCTAGTGTTTCCGACACTGATGTCAACTTCGATGAGCTCGGCCCCCGTGGGCATCGACCCGGAACCGATCGAGCTGTGGTTCCGGGAGCACGTGCCCGAGGCCCGGCCCCCCTTGCGCTACGAGCGGGTGGCCGGCGGCCACTCCTGCCTGACCTACGTGGTCACCGACGACGGCCGGCAGCGCTACGTCCTGCGCCGTCCGCCCTTGGGGCAGGTGCTGGCGACCGCCCATGACGTCGCCCGCGAGCACCGGGTCATGTCGGCGCTCCAGGACACCCCCGTCCCCGTGCCCCGCATGCTCGGCCTGTGCGAGGACGCCCAGGTCAACGGGGCGCCGTTCTTCGTCATGAGCTATGTCGACGGCGTGGTCGTGCACACCGCCGGTGACAGCGAGCGCCTGCTCCCGGCGCCGGCCAGCCGCCGCCATGCCGCGGAGACCCTGGTCGATGCGCTGGTGGCGCTGCACGCGGTCGACATCGACGCGGTCGGGCTGGGCGACTACGCCAAGCGCGAGGGCTACCTCGACCGCCAGCTCCGGCGGTGGTCGGCCCAGTGGGAGGCGTCGAAGACCCGCGAGCTGCCGGCCATGGAGCAGCTGCACGCCTGGCTGGCCGAGCACCGCCCGGCCGAGCCCGAGACGTGCGTCGTCCACGGCGACATCCGGCTGGGCAATGCGCTGCACGCGCCGGACGGCACCACGCTCGCCCTGCTCGACTGGGAGCTGAGCACGCTGGGCGATCCGCTGGCCGACGTGTCCTACCTGTTGCGGTCCTGGGCGACGCCCGAGCAGGCGGCCGGGGGCGAGGGCCCTCCGGCCGCGGCGTCGGGCTTCCCTAGCCGGGACGAGCTGGCCGAGCGCTACGCCGCGGCCTCCGGTCGGGCCCTCGACGACCTCGCCTACTGGACGGCGCTGAACGCATGGCGCTCGGCGGCGATCTCCGAGGGCGTCTACCGCCGCTACATCGACGGGAAGATGGGTGAGCCGCCGCCCGACGTGGAGCGCTACGCCCGCGCGGTCGAGCTCACCGTTGACCAGGGCCTCGTGGCCGCAGGATTGGTGTGATGCAGTACGAACCGAGCGCGGAACAGCTGCTGGCAGCCATCGCGGAGCTGCTCGAGGACGAGGTGCTGGCGGCGGTGCCGGACGCGTTGAAGCACAAGTGCCGGGTGGCCGGCAACCTCGCCCGGATCCTGGAGCGGCAGGAGGCGCTCGGGCCCGCGGGCGCGGCGCGTGAGCGGGAGCGGCTCGCGGCGCTGGTCGGCGCGGCCGGCAGCACGGACCCCGTCGAGCTGTCCCGGCAGCTGGCGCAGCGGATCAAGACCGACGACGACCCCGACTTCCAGCGGAGCGCCTGGGACGCCCTGGTGGCGATCTGCCGCGAGGACCTCGCCATCGCCAAGCCGGGTCACGATGCCTGGGAGGGGCCCTGAGCGCCGATCTGAGCGAGGGCCTCTCGCGGTTCCTCACCGAGCATTACGACGAGCCGGTCAAGGTGCGGGGC
>JBKPRV010000311.1:0-3206 GCA_046734715.1 Actinomycetota bacterium
CGTGCGCACGCCGTCGCGGTCGCCCAGGTAGATGTTGTCGCCCATGCCGATCTCGTCGCCGTAGTACATGACCGGGCTGCCGGGCATGGAGAACAACATGGCGTGGAACAGCTCGGCCTTGCCCTCGTCGTTGTCGAGCAGGGGGAACAGGCGCCGCCGGATCCCCAGGTTGAGCTTCATGCGCGGATCGCTGGCGTACTCGCTGTACATGTAGTCCCGCTCGTCGTCGGTGACCATCTCCAGCGTCAGCTCGTCGTGGTTGCGGAGGAAGATGCCCCACTGGGCGCCGTCGGGGATCTTCGGTGTCTGGGCGAGGATCTCGGTGATGGGGTGGCGCTGCTCCTTGCGGACCGCCATGAACATGCGGGGCATGAGCGGGAAGTGGAAGCACATGTGGCACTCGTCCCCGGCGCCGAAGTAGTGCACGACGTCGGAGGGCCACTGGTTGGCCTCGGCCAGGAGCACCCTCCCGGGGAACTCGGCGTCGACCGTCTTGCGCACGCGGCGTAGATATTCGTGCGTCTCGGGCAGGTTCTCGCCGTTGGTGCCGTCCCGCTCGAACAGGTAGGGCACGGCGTCGAGCCGGAACCCGTCGAGGCCCAGGTCGAGCCAGAAGCGCACCACGTCGAGCATCGCCTCCTGGACCTCGGGGTTGTCGAAGTTGAGGTCCGGCTGGTGGTGGAAGAAGCGGTGCCAGAAGTACTGCTCGCGCATCGGGTCATAGGTCCAGTTGGACGGCTCGGAGTCCACGAAGATCACCCGGGCCTCGCTCCAGCGCTCGTTGTCGTCGCTCCACACGTACCAGTCGGCCTTGGGGTTGGTGGGGTCCTTGCGGGACTCCTGGAACCAGGGATGCTGGTCGGACGTGTGGTTCATCACCAGGTCGGCGATCACCCGGATGCCCCGGCGGTGCGCCTGGGTGAGGAACTCGGCGACGTCGTCGACCTTGCCCGACTCGGGCAGCACCGTCAGGAAGCCGCTGATGTCGTAGCCGCCGTCGCGCAGCGGCGACTGGTAGAAGGGCAGCAGCCACAGGCAGTCGACCCCCAGCCATTCGAGGTAGTCGAGCTTCTGCGTGAGGCCCTTGAAGTCGCCGAGCCCGTCACCGTCCGAGTCGAAGAACCCGCGTACCGCAACCTCGTAGAAGACGGCGCGCTGATACCACCGGTGGTCGGACGGATCGATCGCTGTGGGCATAGTGAGCCAAGGGTTACACACGCGCGAGGGACCCGTGGCCAGTCAATCGCGTGCAGGAGGCATGTCTCCGCGGGCCGGGCTGCGGCCGGGCGGGGCTACGCGATCAGGAGCACTCCGAGCAGCACGACGACGACCGCCGCGATGACGGCTACGAGGACCCAGCGGTTCGTGGCCGAGCCGGTGCCCGGCTCCCTGCCCTCATCGACGAAAGCCCGGAACATCGCCGTGTCGGCGCTGGGGTCGTCGCGATCTTCGGTTGACATGGGGAGATGGTAGGCCCGACGCCCCCGGCGAAGGGAGATCGGGCCGCGTCCCGGGCGAACGGCGGGGAGAAGCCGGCCGCCCGGGACGTCAACCCCATCTGGCCCGCCAAGCGGCAGCCAGGTCACGCAGCGCCGTCGCGCCGTCCCCCTCGAACGATGAGCCGTGCATGACCGCCAGGGTGCGGGGCTGGAACTCGGCCAGGCGCTCCAGCGTGGCCGGGACGACATCGCCTGGCGCCGCGCTGCACAGCACCCCCTCGGCCTCGATCGCCGCCTCCACCAGGCTGTCGCCGGTCACGGCCGGGCCGTCGCCCAGCTGGGCGAACAGGTCGCCGCACAGCAGCGTGCCCGTCGTCTCCTCGTAGAGCACCTGGGCCTCGGCGTTGTGGGGCGCGTGCGGCGTGGGCACGACCACCACCCGGCGGCCGCCCAGGTCGAGCGCCTCGCCCGGGGCCAGGCGGCGGGGTGGCGAGTCGGCCAGGTCGTCGACCGACACGCGGCAGCCCAGGGCGCCGAACGCCACCTCCAGCTGCGGTCCCACCGCCAGGTACTGGTTCATGGCACCGCACTCGTCCGCCTCGACGTGCCCGAACGACAGCCAGCGCAGGCGCTCCAGACGCAGCACGCGGTCCACGGCGGCGACCGTCTCCGGGAAGCTGGCCCGCAGCCCGGTGTGGAACAGGAGCGGCTCGTCCGCCAGCACCAGGAACTGGTTGACGGTCAGGTCCCGGTCGGCGATGGCGTGCGGCAGGCAGGTGGAGACGCGGTAGATGCCGTCCGCCACCTCGTCGACCCTGCTGTCCGCCATCGTCGCCCTTCCCTCGGAAAACGCTCAGCAGAGGACCGGGACCCGCCGCCGCCCGCCAGGGCGCCCCCGGCCCCCCGCTGAGCCCACGCAGCGTGCCGTCGCGGCATTAGCGAGCGCGAAGTCGCAGGTGGCAGCACCTGTCGCCCCGTCCGGCGGGTCCGGGATTTAGCCTTGCGAGCCACATGACCCGCTCGTTCCGGTTCGAGCCACCCGAGCCGAGGTCCGGCTCGCTCACCCGACCCCGCCTGCTGCGCGCGCTGCTGGGCCGCTGGGAGCACCGGGTGACGGTGATGGTGGGGGGTCCCGGGCTGGGCAAGACCACGCTCCTGGCCCAGGCCGTGGCCGAGAACCGGCTGGCCCCGCGGGGCGAGGACGTCTGGCTCGGCCTGGCCCCCGGCGACGCCGACGGCGAGATCCTGCCCCGGGACCTGATGGCCGCGGTGGCCTCACCGCCCGGGACCGCAACGGCCGACGACCCGGTCGTGGCCCCGCCCGACCCGCCCGGCCCCGCGGCCGTGGCCGACGCGGTGTGGCGGCGGTCGCCGGCCGCGGTGTGCCTGGTGATCGACGACGCCCACTGGCTCCCCCCCGGGTCGCCCGGCGCCCGCTGGCTCACCGCGCTGGTCGACGCCCTCCCCGCCAACGGCCATGTGCTGCTGGCCAGTCGCTGGGCCCCGGCGGTGCCGGTCACCCGGCTGACGACCCAGGGCGCGGTGCTGCAGCTGGCGGAGGACGACCTGCGCTTCTCCGGCGACGAGCTGGCGGGGTTCGCCGCCCAGCGGGGGATGGCGGTGGAGCGCCTCGGGGACACGGGCGGCTGGCCGGCCATGGCCGAGCTGGCGGCGAGCGTCGAGGGCACCCTGGCGGGCGACTACCTGGGGGAGGTGGTGCTGGAGCCGCTCGGGCCCGAGCGCCGGCGGGTGCTGGCCACACTGTCC
>JBKPRV010000312.1:0-10246 GCA_046734715.1 Actinomycetota bacterium
CTGCTACACGGTGGCCGTCGCGCCCAGCGAGGCCGGAGGCCAGGCCGGCCCGGCCTCCGAGCCGGCCTGCCCGCCGGGGGTGTCGCCGGCGAGCATGATGCCCGCGCCCTGACGGGCCGCGGCTACTCGACCAGGCGCAGGCCGGAGGGGCTGATCGACGGCTCCACCTGGGGCAGCTCGACCACGAACTCCGTCCGATGGCCGGGGAACACGTGCTCCGACAGCAGCAGCGGCAGCTCGTGCACGTCCCGGGTGATGCGCTCGCACACCAGCACGGGCGAGCCCACCGGCACCGCCAGCAGCTCGGCGTCCTCCGGCGAGGCGGCCGCGGCCCCGATCGTCTGGGTGGCGCTGCCGATGGGCACGCCCACCAGCTCGTAGAACGGCGAGGCCTCGACGTCGGCTCGCGAGAGGCGCGAGCCGACCTCCTCCGGGCACCACACGGTCACCCGGGCGAAGGGTTGGCCGTCGGCGCGGTTGACCCGCCGCACCTCCAGCACCGAGTCGACCCCCAGCACCTGGCGCACCCGGGGCGGGGCGGAAACGAACCGGAAGCTCACCACCCGCCGCTCCGAACCCACCCCCAGCTCGCCCAGCTGGGACTCGATGGTGCCCAGCCGGCCGAGCGACTGGCGCACCCGCTCGGTGGCCACGAACCAGCCGAACCCCTGGCGGGCGTCGATCAGGCCCTCGTCCCGCAGCAGCTCCAACGCCTTGCGGACCGTCACGCGGCTCACCTCGTAAGCTGCCGAGAGCTCGCTCTCGCTGGGCAGCAGCGCGCCCGCGGCGAGGTCACCGCTCTCCACCCTCCCCCGTAGCTCGTCGGCGATGGCTCGATAGCGGACCTCGCGCACTTGTCATATACTTGTCTGCATACGTCCTCGACGCAAGGGGCAGCCGCACCATGGCCGTGCATCCAAGCAAGGTGACCGCCAGCACTCCCATCCAGCTCGTAGACCAGGTCTACGCCCGTCTCCCCGAACGCGTCGCCCTCGGTCGTGAGCGCCTCGGCCGCCCGCTGACGCTCGCCGAGAAGGTCCTGGTCAACCACCTGCGTGACGCCCCTGGCCAGGAGCTGGAGCGAGGGCGCAGCTACGCGGACTTCGACCCCGATCGCGTGGCCATGCAGGACGCCACCGCCCAGATGGCGCTGCTCCAGTTCATGACCGCGGGCCTGTCCGAGGCCGCCGTGCCCAGCACGGTGCACTGCGACCACCTCATCCAGGCCAAGGCGGGCGCCGACATCGACCTGCGCCTCGCGGTCGACGTCAACCGCGAGGTCTACGACTTCCTGCGCACGGTGGCGGCCCGCTACGGCATCGGCTTCTGGAAGCCGGGCTCGGGCATCATCCACCAGGTCGTGCTGGAGAACTACGCCTTCCCCGGCGGGATGATGATCGGCACCGACAGCCACACCCCCAACGCCGGCGGCCTGTCCATGGTGGCCATCGGCGTGGGCGGCGCGGACGCGGTCGACGTCATGACGGGCTTCCCCTTCAACGTGCGCTGGCCCAAGCTGATCGGCGTCCACCTGACCGGCGAGCTGTCGGGCTGGACCGCCCCCAAGGACGTGATCCTCAAGGTGGCCGAGATCCTCACCGTCAAGGGCGGGACCGGCGCCATCGTCGAGTACTTCGGCCCCGGCGCCGACTCCCTGTCGACCACGGGCAAGGCCACCATCTGCAACATGGGCGCCGAGATCGGCGCCACCACCTCGCTGTTCAGCTTCGACGAGCGCGGCCTCGCCTACCTGCGGGCCACGGGCCGCACCGACCTGGCCGACGCCGCCTCCCTGGTCATGGCCGACCTGCGCCCCGACCCCGAGGTGGTCACCGACCCCGGCGGCTACTTCGACCACGTCATCGAGATCGACCTGTCCGGCCTGGAGCCCATGATCAACGGCCCCCACTCCCCCGACCGCGCCCACAAGGTCAGCGAGGTGGGCGCCCACGCCCGGGCCGAGGGCTGGCCCACCGAGATCGCCTCGGCGCTCATCGGCTCGTGCACCAACTCGTCCTACGAGGACATCACCCGCGCCGCGTCCATCGCCCGGGTGGCCGCCGCCCACGGCCTGCGGGCCCGGACCGAGCTGCTGATAACGCCCGGCTCCGAGCAGGTGCGGGCCACCATCGAGCGCGACGGCCTGCTGGCCGACCTGGAGGCGGTGGGCGGGACCGTGCTGGCCAACGCCTGCGGTCCCTGCATCGGCCAGTGGAGCCGCCCGGCCGCGGCCAACGGCCAGCCCAACACCATCGTCAACAGCTACAACCGCAACTTCCCCAAGCGCAACGACGGCAGCGCCAACACCCTGTCCTTCGTGACCAGCCCCGACGTGGTGGTGGCCCTGGCCCTCGCGGGGACCCTCGACTTCGACCCGGTGCACGACAGCCTCGCCGCTCCCGACGGCACCGAGGTGCGGCTGGAGCCGCCCGCCGGCGAGCAGCTGCCCGCCCGGGGCTTCGACCCCGGCGAGTCCGGCTTCCTGGCTCCGCCGGTCGACGGGTCCCAGGTCGAGGTAGAGGTAGCGTCCGACAGCGAGCGCCTGCAGCTGCTCCAGCCCTTCGCCCCGTGGGACGGCCTCGACTTCGAGCGGCTGCCGGTGCTGATGAAGGCCGCCGGCAAGTGCACCACCGACCACATCTCGGCCGCGGGGCGCTGGCTCACCTACCGGGGCCACCTCGAGAACATCTCGGGCAACCTGTTCCTCGGCGCGGTCAACGCCTTCCGGGACGTCGAGCCGGGCCACGGGAAGGACCCGCTGGACGGCGAGATCCGCCCCTACCCCGACATCGCCCGGCACCTGCACGAGGCCGGCGTGGCCTGGTGCGCGGTCGGCGACGACAACTACGGCGAGGGCAGCTCCCGCGAGCATGCGGCCATGGAGCCCCGCTTCCGGGGGGCGAGGGCCATCCTCGCCCGCAGCTTCGCCCGCATCCACGAGACCAACCTCAAGAAGCAGGGCGTGCTGGCTTTGACCTTCGTCGACCCCGCGACCTATGACTCCATCGGCGAGGACGACACCATCAGCGTCACCGGGCTCGCCGACCTGGCGCCGGACGTGCCGGTGCGGTGCCTCGTCCACCACCCCGACGGCAGCAGCGAGAACTTCGAGGCCACCCACACCATGAGCGACGAGCAGATCGAGTGGTTCAAGGCCGGGAGCGCCTTGAACATCATCCGTCGCAAGCACGCGGGGTGAACCAGCCGGGCGCCGACCTGCCGCCGGTGCGGCTGGCCGGCATCGACCACGTGCAGCTGGCCATGCCCCCGGGCGAGGCGGCCGAGCGGGCCGCCGAGGGCTTCTACGGCGGCGTGCTGGGCCTGGCGCGCGTGCCCAAGCCGCCCGCCGCCAACCCCGCGGGCTGCTGGTTCGAGGGACCTTCGGTGCGCCTGCACCTGGGGGTGGAGGCCGACTTCCGCCCGGCCGCCAAGGCGCACCCGGCCCTGCTGGTCGACGACCTCGACGTCGTGGCCCAGCGCATCGTGGCCGCCGGCGGCGAGGTCCGGCCCGCCGACGACCAGCCCGGGATCCGCCGGCTCCACACCGACGACCCGTTCGGCAACCGCATCGAGCTGATCCAGGCGGTGGGGCCCGGCCCCGAGACGTTCGAGGCCATGGCCGAGCACTCGATCTTCCCGCTCGCGCTCATCGACAACGCGGGCGGCATCGCCTGGCTGAGCGCGTCGGTCGAGCGCTTCTTCGGCTGGGACCGGGACGAACTGGTCGGGCACAGCTTCGCCAAGGTGATCTCGCCCCGCTCGCTGGCCGGGGTGATCCAGGCCTTCACCGCCATCGACGACGCCTACGAGATCACGCCCTGGGGTGGGGTCGGCCTGCCGGTGGGGCTGATGCACGCCGATGGCAGCGAGATCCCCTGCGAGCTGTCCGTGCTCACCACCAAGCGCACCGGCCTGCCCTGGTACGTCGTCAACGTGCGCCGCGCCGGCTACGAGCGGGCGCTCGACCTCGCCCTGGAGGCGATGGCCGGCGGTGCCCGCCTCGGCGACGTGCTCACCCGGCTGGTCGGCGCGCTGGAGCAGATGGTGCCCGGCTCGGCGGTGACCATCGGCGACCGCTGGACCGGCGAGGAGTTCGCGGTGGTGGCCGGCGACGCCGCCAACCTGCTGGCCTCGGACGGGCGCACCCCGTGGGCCCGGGCCATGGCCTCGGGCGAGGACGTGTACGTGAGTGACCTCACGCTGCTGCCCTCGCCGCTGGCCGCGCTGGCCCGGGCCGAGGCCTACGCCGCCTGCTGGGTGCACCCGGTGGTGGTGGCGGGCGACGGCGAGCCCGTGGCCGCCATCGTGGTGTGGCGCCCGCGCGCCGGCACACCCACCCGCTTCACCTGGAACACCGTGCGCCGGGTGGGCCAGCTGCTGCGCCTCACGCTGCAGTGGGACCGCAGCCACCGCACCCTGCAGTACGCCGCCACCCACGACCAGCTCACCGGCCTGGCCAACCGCCTCGCCTTCCTCGACCGGCTGACCACGGTGGCGGCCGGGGGGGAGGGCCGCGCCGCGGTGCTGTTCCTCGACCTCGACCACTTCAAGCCCATCAACGAGACGCTGGGCCACCCCGTGGGCGACCGGGTGCTCGCCACCGTGGCCGACCGCCTGGTGAGCGTCCTGCGCCCCGGCGACCTGGTGGCCCGCATCGGCGGGGACGAGTTCGCGGTGCTGTGCGAGCGCCTGACCGCAGCCGACGACGTCGAGGCGGTGGCCAAGCGCCTGCTGGCCGCGGTGCGCGAGCCGATCAGCCCCCGCCCGGGCCTGCCCACCGAGGTCCGCGTCGACGCCAGCATCGGCGTCACCGACCTCGATCCCAGCGAGGGCGTGGACGCCACCCTGGCCCGCGTCGACCAGGCCATGCGGGAGGCCAAGATCACCGGCCGCGGCCGCTGGGTGCGCTATCGCAGCTGACTGACGCGCAATCAGGCGGTCAGTCCTCGCCGGGGCGGCGGTCGGTGCGCCCGGCCTCGTCGCCGTCCGGGCGGCGGCCCGGGGGGTAGCTGCGCGCCAGCTCCTCGGCCGTCGGCTCGCGCCGCTCCCGGGCCTCGGGCGGCAGCAGGTCGACGATGGCGGCCATGATGCGCTTGGTGTCGGCCCGGGGCGAGCGCAGCTTGAGCTCAACCGGGTCGCCCACCCGGACGCGGACCGTGGGCGGGTGGGTGACGTTCCAGATCCGCGGCACCCGGTCGGACCGGGGCCACACCAGCTCCGTGCCCCACAGGCCGATGGGGATGACGGGGACCTTGGCGCCGGCCGCCAGCCGGGCGGCACCCCAGCGCCCCTCGAGCTCGGGCTCGAAGAACGCCCGTCCTCTCGGGATCGTGCCCTGGGGCAGGATGGCGACCAGCTCGCCCCCGGCCAGGGCGGCGGACGCCTCGACCAGCGGGTCGTCCGACCCGGTGGCGCGGTCGACGCGGATGCCGCCGAGCGCCCGGGCGAGATGTCCCACCACGGGGGCATCGAACACCTCCCGCTTGCCCAGGAACCGCACGGCGCGGCCCCGCCGGGCGAAGGTGGTGCCGAGGGCCAGCGGGTCGAAGTAGCTGCGGTGGTTGGCGACGATGATGGCGGCGCCCGCGGCCGGGATCCGGTCGACTCCGTCGATGTCGAAGCGCACCCAGGGCAGGAGCTCCGGCCGGGCGAAGGTCTGCAACAGCCGCTGCGGCTCGACCCCGATGACCGGGAGCTTGGGCACGCCGGCCGGCACGTCCAGGTGCAGCACCGGCCAGCGCCGCACCGTGGCCAGAGCCAGCATGCGGGGATCGGGGTTGACCACCACCGGGTGGCCCACCGCGCTCAGCAACGGGTGGTCGTAGTACGAGTCGCTGTAGGCGTAGCTCTCCCCCAGGTCGACGCCGTGGGGCCCGGCCCACGCCTGGACCGCCTTGAGCTTGCCCCGGCCCCACACGAACTCGCCGTCGATGCTGCCGTCGTAGCGGCCCTCGCGGTCCTGCCCGTAGCGGGTGGCCACGACCTCGTCGAAGCCCAGGCGGTCGGCCAGCGGCCGGATCATGTCGTCGGGCGTCGTCGTGGCGAGCACCAGCAGGCGTCCCTGGGCCCGGTGGTCGTCGATGAGGGCGTGGGCGAAGGGCTGAACGGCCTCGGCCAGCCGCTCGGCGGCCTTGCGCCCCGCCTCCCGCACCTGCTCGCGGGGCCAGCCCCGGGCGAAGCGGGCGGCCTGGCGGGTCAGGATCATCGAGGGCCGGGTCTCGCCGATCAGGTCGAACACCCGGTAGACGAGGCCCTCGCCGGGGAGCGAGCGCTCCGACAGCACGCCCGCCTCCCGCAGGGCGTCGCTGATCACCGGGCCGCTCGCGCCGCGCAGCAGCGTGCGGTCGAGGTCGAAGATGGCCGCCGCCGTCATGCCGTGCAAGTTAGGCGAAAACGAGAGGAGCCGACCGTGGGTGGCTCGGTCGGCTCCTACAGGTGCTGCACAGACGGAGGGGGGATCTGCCTGCGGCACTCTGTTTCGTGGAACGGCTCCGGGGAGGGGGATCTCCGGACGCCGCTCGCTTGTGAACAGCAGTCTGCCCGGCCGGTGGCGATCCGTCAAACAGTTGTTGGTGATAGATGCCATCATTAGGAGCGATGGATCTCCGCCAACTGACCGCCCTGACCGCCGTGGCCGAGGCCGGCTCCTTCTCCGCCGCCGCCCGCCGCCTCCACACGGTGCAGTCGAACGTCTCCACCCACGTGGCCCGGCTGGAGCGCGACTTGGGCACCGCGCTGGTCGACCGCTCGACCGGCAACCTGACCGAGGAGGGCGAGGTGGTGGTGGAGCGCGCCCGGCGCATCCAGCACGAGCTCGACGCGCTCCGGGCCGACATCGACGCGATGCTCCACCAGGTGGCCGGGGACGTGCGCCTGGGCTGCATCGGATCGGTGAGCCGCTGGATGGCACCGCGCCTGCTGGACCTCATGGCTGCGCGGCATCCCCTGGTCCACCTGGTCATCGTGGATGCCACCACCACCTCACTGGTGCCCCAGGTGGTGGCGGACAGCCTCGACCTGGCGGTGATCAACGTCCCGGCGGGGACGGCCGAGCTGGCCACCGAGCCGCTGTTCGACGAGGACCGCATCGTCCTCGCCCCCCTCGACCACCCGCTGGCCCGGCACGAGCGGCTCACCCTCACCGAGCTGGCCGAGCACGAGCTGCTGCTGGAGCCCCAGGGCACCGCCTTCCGGGACGTGCTGGACGACGAGGCCGCCCGCGCCGGGGTGACGATGCGCCCGCAGGCCGAGATCGACGGCATCCGGCTGCTCAGCTCCCTGGCGTTCGAGGGCTTCGGCGCCGCGGTCGTGCCCGCCACCGCCGCCCGCCCCTGGTTCGACACGAACTGCCGGAGGGTGCCGGTGGACGGGCTGGCCCCGCGCTCGGTCGGCATCGCGGTGCCCCGCCGCGGCCGCTTGTCGGCCCCGGCCCGGGCAGTGCGCACCGCGATCCGCGACCTGGTGGCCGCAACCGAACAGGACGGGGTAAGGGTCACCCTGGGGACTTTGCCGACGCGGCAGTAGATTCGCCCCTGGATCCCGGTTCCGAGCAAGGAGCAGTGCGGCCGTGCCCGAGAGCATCACGATCACCGACAACCGCACGGGCGAGTCCGTCGAGGTCCCGATCGTCGACGGCGGCGTGGACGCAGGCGAGTGGCGCAAGCTGCTGCCGAACGTGTGGTTCTACGACGAAGCCTTGATGACGACCGCGGCGACCCGCAGCGCCATCACCGAGATCGACGGCGATGCCGGCATCCTGCGCTACCGCGGCTACCCCATCGAGCAGCTGGCGGAGCACTCCAGCTACCTGGAGGTCGCCTACCTGCTGATCTACGGCGAGCTGCCCACCCAGGCCCAGTTCGACGAATGGGTCCACGACATCACGTACCACACGTTCATCCACGAGAACGTGCGCAAGCGCTTCCTGGAGGGCTTCCACTATGACGCCCACCCCATGGGCATGCTGGTCTCGGCGGTGGCCGCCCTGTCGACCTTCTACCTCGACGCCAAGGACATCGGCGATCCCGACAACCGCCACAAGCAGATCCTGCGGCTGATCGCCAAGATGCCGACCCTGGCAGCCGCCTGCCACCGCTTCAGCGTGGGCATGCCCTTCGTCTACCCCGACAACTCGCTCGGCTTCACCGCCAACTTCCTGTCGATGCTGTGGAAGGTGGCCGAGCCCCGCTACGACGCCAACCCCTCGCTGGCCCGTGCCCTCGACGTCCTGTTCATCCTGCACGCCGACCACGAGCAGAACTGCGGCACCACCGCCATGCGCACGATCGCCTCGGCGCATGCCGACCCCTACAGCTGCGTAGCGGGGGCGGCCGCCGCCCTCTACGGCCCCCGTCACGGCGGCGCCAACGAGGCCGTCATCGCCATGCTCCAGCAGATCGGCTCGCTGGACGAGGTCGACGGCTACGTCAAGCGGGTCAAGGCGGGCGAGGTCAAGCTCCAGGGCTTCGGCCACCGCGTGTACAAGAACTACGACCCCCGGGCCCAGATCATCAAGCAGACCGCGGACCAGGTGTTCGAGATCACCGGCCGCAACCCGCTGCTCGACATCGCGCTCAAGCTCGAGGACGTGGCGCTGTCGGACGACTACTTCGTCTCGCGGAAGCTCTACCCCAACGTCGACTTCTACTCCGGCCTGATCTACCAGGCCATGGACTTCCCCACCGACATGTTCACCGTGCTGTTCGCCATCCCCCGGGTGTCGGGCTGGCTGGCGCACTGGGTCGAGCTGCTCGACCAGGACCAGAAGATCGCCCGCCCGCGCCAGCTCTACACGGGGGCCGCCGAGCGGCCGTACGTGCCGATCGCGCAGCGCTGACGGGCTAGACAGGCGGGCCATGCACGCGGTGACGATCGTTGACGGCGCGCTCGTGTGGCGCGAGCACCCCGATCCCACCCCGGGGACGAGCGAACTGCTGGTGGCGGTGAAGGCCGCCGGGGTGTGCCGCGGGGACCTGATGCAGCGGGACGGGATGTACCCGCCCCCGCCGGGCACGACGCCGCCCGACCGCCCCGGCCTGGAGCTGGCGGGCGAGGTGGTGGAGGCCGGGCCGGGCTGCCGGCGCTTCGGGCCGGGCGACCGGGTCATGGCCGTGGTGACGGGGGCCGGCCAGTCGGAGCTGGCCGTCGTGCCCGAGCCGGTGGCCATCCCGGTCCCCGAAGGCGTCTCGTGGGCCCAGGCCGGCGGGCTCCCCGAGAACTACACCACCGCCCACGACGCTCTGTTCAGCCAGTGCGGGCTGGGCTTGGGCGAGCGGGTCTGCATCCACGGCGCCGCCGGCGGCGTGGGCACGGCCGCCGTCGAACTGGCCGTGGCCGCGGGGGCGTCGGTGGTGGCCACCGTGCGCAACGAGGCGTCGCGGGCCGGCGTGGCGGCCCTGGGGGCGACGGTGGCGGCGCCCGAGGGCTTCGGCGAGCACGGGCCGTTCGACGTGGTGCTCGAGCTGGTGGGCGGCCCCAACATGGCCGGGAACCTCGACGCGCTGGCCATCGGCGGGCGCATCGCGGTGATTGGCGTAGGCGCGGGCCTGTCGGCCGACATCAGCCTGCTGACGCTCATGGCCAAGCGCGGCCGCATCCACGGCTCGACGCTCCGGCCCCGGCCGCTCGAGGACAAGGCGCAGGCCGCCCGGCGGGTCGAGCGCCACGTGCTCCCCCTGCTGGCCCGCGGCGCCCTCACCGTGCCCCTGGCGGCGACGTTCCCGATGGCGGAGGCCGCGGCCGCCTACGACCATTTCGCCGCGGGCGGCAAGCTGGGCAAGATCGTCCTCATCAGTTCGTAACCAACCTTTGGTAAGTTTCCCGCAGGACAACCACACCTGACTGGCCCGGGGGGACACGCATGGCCGTAGGGATGCACGGGGTCTTGCGGTCGGCCGCGGGGATCGGCGGCACGCTGCCCCGCCGGGACAAGAGCCCTGGAGCGCGATCGGCGGAGGACAAGTTCGTCTTCCCCCTCGAGGTGCGCCGCGGCGGCTGGGTGCTCCTGGTGGTGACGGTGGCGGCGGTGGCGTGGGGCGGCCGGTCGGTCGAAGGCGAGCAGGACCACATCACCGCGTGGGTGCTGACCAGCGCCATCTTCGCCGTCCCGGGCCTGTGGCTCACGTGGGTGGCGGGCAGCCGGGTGGCGCCCTCGGACCGCCCGGTATGGCGGCTGTGGTACCTGGGCTTCTGCTGCTCGGTGGCGGGCACCACCGCGCTGCTGGCGCTGAGCGGGCACGATTGGGAC
>JBKPRV010000313.1:0-6719 GCA_046734715.1 Actinomycetota bacterium
GGTGGGCGTTCGGACGGGACGACGCGGTCGTACACCACCATCACGCCGACGTGCGCCTCCTTCATCGCGATCGAGTTCAACCCGAACCCGTGCGAGCCGAACCCGAGGTTCATCGCCCCGTACCTGTCGGATCCGAAGAACCTCGACCACTGGGTGGCCGGTGGCCAGATGGTCTGGGACAACCAGGGAAAGGGCTGGGACACCGTCTGCAACAACACCACCTGCGACTGGAAGATCGTGCGTGACCTCGGGCCGGGGTCACAGACGACCAGCCTCGGCGTCTCGGGGGCGACGATCTATGCCGGCTGGTGCGGCAACGGCTGCAACCCCGGCGGTGCCCAGCCGTTCAAGTCCGGGATCGACACGAACTTCGGCGGGACGTGGCATCGCGTCGACGTCCCCAACCTGCCGAACCGCATCCCGACCTCGTTCTGGGTCGATCCGGCCGACGACGCCCACGTGGTCGTCACGTACGGCGCGTTCTCCCGCCGCTGGATCCCCGGCGGGGGTGTCGGACACGTGTTCGAGTCGCACGACGGCGGCGCCACCTGGGCGGATCGCTCCGGCGACCTGCCCGATGCGCCGGTGAACGATGTAGTGGTCAACGCCGGTCAGCTCTACGTGGGCACCGACGTCGGGGTGTTCGCCACGAGCGCCGCCAACCCCGGAGCGTGGAGCCGCGTCGGGACGAACCTCCCGAACGCGTCGACCAACGACCTCGTCGTCGCCCCCGGGCAGGACTACATCCTCGCCGCCACCCACGGCCGCGGCCTCTGGACCTTCGCCACTCCGGGCTGACGGCCCGGACGCGTTCAGTCCACCGTGCTGATCGGCCGCCGGTTACCGCCGGCGGCCGATCAGCAGGAAGACCCGGGACATCCGGGACCCCTTGTCGTCGACAGGCCACCTTGGGCCGTTGATCTGTCCCAGGTCCTCGTGGGTCTCGATCTCTAGTGCCCGATGTGGGGGCCACTCTGCGCGAAGACCCACTGGCGACCCTCGCAGTCGGCAGCCGTGTAGGACCTGAAGCCGTGCTCGGTGATGGGGCTGATGATCGTCGCGCCCGCGGCTTCGGCGTGCTTCAGGTGCGCATCGAGGTCGTCCACGTAGACAAAGGGTGAGTCGGTTCCGATCGCGCCGCCCCCGCCCCAGAGGACGATGAAGCTGGTGCCGACCCGGAACTCGATCCAGGTGTAGTCGGGGTCGCCCTCCTGGTCGGGGATGTCGGCCGTTGCCTCGAGCTGGAACACGTCGGCGAGCCACCGGGCGGTAGCTGCGGGTGTGGCCGAACGAAGGGCGAGATGCAGTCGGCCATAGTCCGGACGGGAACCACCAGGGCTTCGCCGGTTCACGTAACGCGGGAACCACTGCGGCGCCATGCGGACCATCGACAGCTGGTCGGTGCCGTCGACACCGGCGGGAACGGTGCCTGTGACACGGACCCGGGTACCGGAAGCGTGCGCCTCGAACGTCACCTCGATCGTCACGTCGTTGCGGGTCGTCCACGCCAGCCGAGCGCCGGGCTCCCAGATCGTGATCGTGCCGGTGACGCGCTCCTCGTCGCCGTAGTCCTCCACCAGCCGTCCACCGACGCCACCCTCGATGCGGCGCTCGACGAGTCGCCACGTGTCGTACGCGTCGATCGGACCGCGTCCCCACCACTGGTCGAACTCGTCGGTGAAGATGGTGAAGGCGGTCAGCGGGTCGATGGCGACGTCGATCATTTCGGTCATGGTTGTCATCGCGGCTTCGTCTCCACGTGTCGCTTGAACGAGCGGAGCTGGGTGCGCCACTCCGCCTGCAGCTGATCGAGGAACGCCTGCAGGGCGATCAGCGGCTCGGGCTGCAGCTTGAACAGCCGGACCCGCGCGTCCTCCGGAACGCGCTCGTCCTCGACGATTCCCGAGGTGAGCAGGATCTTCAGGTGCCGGCTCATCGCCGGCTGGGACATCCCGGTCGCCTGCGCCAGCTCGCCGGCGCGATGGGGCCGCGCACCGAGCAGTTGCACGACTCGACGTCGAGTCGGATCGGCCAGCGCTTCGAACACATCCACTGGGGGTAAATAGTTCACTCAGAGGTGAAGTATGTCAAGCCCGAATCGCCACCAACCAACTCCGGGGCACCGGGCGCCATCACCGACGTGTTCGTTGGGACTGGTTCAAGCGCAGGCCGCGGAGACGACGGCTTCGGCGACAACGACGTCCTCCCACGACATGCCGACGGTCTTGACGACCAACGGGCGGTCGGACGGAGGGGCGACGGTGCGGGTCAGCAGGTCCCGCATCGGGATGAGGTCTGCGGCGGTCAAGCCGCCATCCGCGATGGCGAGAATGACGTCACCCGCCTCCCGGAGCGCGGTGGCCGTGTCCTCGACGACGACGGAGCTTCGGGCGAGCAGAGCGCTGTCCACCTCGCGGGCGTCGGGCTCGTGCGATCCCACCGCGATGACGACGCTGTCGGGTCGGAGCAGCGTCGAGTCGAACAGTGGTGTACGTGCCGAGGTGGCGCAGACGACGACGTCAGCGGCTCCCAATGCCGCGTCGGCCTCGGTGCTGCCGAAGGGCAGGAGCAAGGCGTCGATCGGCACCCGGCTGGGATCGCGCACCAGGTGGACGACGCTGGCCAGCGGTCGGACCGCAGCCAGTGTGACCACGTGGCCGGTGGCCTGGGGCCCGGCACCGATGGCGACGAGCCTGAGCGGCCGGTCCGGCAGGTGCTGTCGAACGGCCGCGATCGACACGGCCGGCGTGCGGAGCGTTGTCAGGGCGGTGCCGTCGAGCACCGCGGTCAGCGCGAGGGTGTCGCGGTCGAAGTGCAGGTAGACGGCCTGGACCCGGGGCAGCCCGCGGGCTGGGTTGCCGGGAGCCACGGTCACGACCTTGACCCCCGCTGACGTCTCCCCCGCCTCCGAGGGCATGAGCAGGAACTGCCCGTGGGCCACCTGGACGACGGACCGAGGCGGCTCGGCGGCCGGGTCGAGGCCGCCGCGGAGCGCCGCCTCCACCGCTGCGACGGCGGCTTCGGGTGGGCAGGCGGCATGGATCGCCGCGGCGTCGAGGAACCGCGGTGCCGTCACCGCAGCACGAACCCCGGCACCAGCGGATCGTTCGGGTCGATGCAGAAGACGTGCTCCCCGGTGCGGTACGCCGTCCCCGTGACCTGCGGCACGACGGCGGGCCGGCCGTCGACCGTGACGGTTTCGAGCAGGGTGCCGATGAAGGTGGAGCCCACGATCGACTCGTGGCGGAGAATGCCACCGGCAGCCAGCCGGCCTTCGTCGGCGAGCACCGCCAGCCGGGCGCACGTGCCCGACCCGCACGGTGAACGATCCACCTCCCCGTCGGCGAAGACGGTGACATTGCGCTGGTGCACCTCAGCACCGGCGTCACGACCAGCGTCGCCCAGCTCGTCGAACCAGATGGTCCCGTAGATGCCGTTCTGCCGGGGGTCGGTCGGATGGACCGCATGTTCGGAGTCGCTCAGCGCCCACTTGATCTCGCGGCCCAGGGCGATGAGATGGCCGAGGTCGTGCGGGGTGACGGACAGCCCGACCTCGGCGGCCGGCAACGTCGCGTAGAACGCACCTCCGTAGGCGACGGCCACCTGTAGCTCGCCGCGGCTCGTGGTCACGGGCACCGCGCGAGCGACCACCCAGCTCGGCACGTTCACGAAGTCCACGCCCACCACCCGGCCCTCGACACGATGCACGCGGGCGGTCACCCGCCCGGAGGGAACATCGATGAGGACGTCGACCACTCCCGTCGCGGGCGACGGCACCCGTCCGGTGTCCACGGCCCAGGTACCGAGCGCGATCGTGCCGTGGCCGCAGGCGGTCGAGAAGCCGTCCTTGTGCCAGAACACCACGCCGAGGTCTGCGCCGTCATCGGGCGGCACCACGAACCCGCCGTACATGTCGGCATGGCCGCGGGGCTCCGAGCACAGCACCGCCCGCAACTCCTGAACCACCGGGTCCTTGATCGCGAACGCGCGACGCTCGGCGACGCTGCTCCCCTCAACGGGCACCGGAGACTCGACCACGATCCGGAAGGGTTCCCCGGCCGTGTGGTAGTCGGTCGTGGCGATCGTCGGCGGCAACACGACGACAGCCTGTCACCCTGCCGGGGTCCGCCATGCCGGCGACACGATCTGAATCGATCGCGATAATGCCTCGCGATGGCTGATCCGCAGGGCGGCCCCACGCTCCTGTTCACCGACATCGAGGGCTCGACGCTCCTCCTGCGCGAGCTCAAGGGGAGCTACGGCCTGCTGCTGCGAGTGCACCAGCGGATGCTCGAGCGATCGTTCGACGACCATCACGGCCGCTCGATGGGCAGCGAAGGCGACAGCCTGTTCTACGTCTTCCCGAAGGCGAGGGACGCAGTGGCGGCGGCCGTGACGGCGCAGCAGCGAGTCGAGCACTACAGCTGGCCAGACGGCGTTCGACTCAGGGTGCGGATCGGCATCCACCGCGGACCGGTGACGATCTCCGGCGGCGAGTACCTGGGCTTGACCGTCCACGAGGTTTCGCGGATCTGTGCCGTCGTCCACGGCGGCCAGATCGTCTGCTCGTCGACGGTCGTCGACGCCCTCGGCCGGGACCACGCCGGAGCCGAGCTGCGCGACCTCGGCACGTTCGTGCTCCGCGGCTTCCCCGCCGGCACGCGCCTGTTCCAGGTGTGTGCGCCTGGTCTCGACGACGAGTTCCCCCCACTCCGTGACACCGTCCGGGCTGGGGGCCGCCGGATGTCGATCTGGTTCCGGCAGTCGGCGTCCCCCAGCGCGACGTCAGGTACACCGGAGTCGTTGGGGTTCGAGACGGTCACCGGCAGGCCGCTCGGTCCGGGCACGGATGTGGAGATCCTCCCGGCAGCCCCCGAGGCCAGTGGCGCCTTTCGCATCGTCGTCACCAGAGACGGCCACGTCGAGGAGGAGTACGACGGCCTGACCATCGGGGGCGCCACCGACGCCGCCACGGTCGTCAACGCCCACTCCCGCCTCATCCGCATCACTCGTTGACGACCTCGCACGTTGGTGAGAGTCCGTTCGGGGTTACGTTCGTGGCCATGGATGCAGCCCGGTATGACGAGATCGGTTGCGACTACGCCACGACCCGCCGCGAGGATCCCCGGCTCCGAGATCGTGTCCTGTCTGCCTTAGGCGACAGCCGGACCGTCGTGAACGTGGGCGCCGGCACCGGCTCGTACGAACCCCGGGACCGGTACGTGATCGCCGTCGAGCCGAGCGATGTGATGGCCGCCCAACGTCCCGCCGTGCTCGTCCCCGCGCTACGCGGCTCTGCTGCGCCGCTCATGCTGCGCGACAACTGCGTCGACGCTGCCATGGCGATCCTGACCGTCCACCATTGGGACGATCAGCTGGAAGCCGGCGTGCGAGAGCTCCGTCGCGTCGCCCGTGGGCCGGTCGTGATCCTCACCGTCGACGCCGACGTCTGCGCCGACATGTGGTTGCTGCGTGACTACTTCCCCGAGGCGGCGGCACTCGACCGCGCAACGTTCCCCACACTCGCGCGCCTGGCCGAGTGGCTCGGCGGAACAGTCGACGTGGAGACGGTCCTCACGGCGCGGGACACCCCGGACTGGACACTGGCCTCGTTCTGGGCGCACCCGGAGCGCGTGCTGGACGAGACGGCCCGGAACACAACCTCCGGGTTCGCTCGGATGGACCCAGCCGTCGTGAAGCGAGTCGTCGCCGAGGTGGACGAGGACCTGAGGAACGGAACCTGGGACCGACGCTACGGCCACCTCCGAAACCTCGACGAGCTGGACGTCGGAATGCGGCTCGTCGTGGCTCACCCGTAGCCCGCCGGGTCGATCGTGAGGGTCCCGATCGCCGGCTGACCGGCCGGCGCGGTTGGCCGTGGACGGTCAGTTCGGGATGCCGTAGCGGAGGGACACGACACCGTTGCCGAGGTGGCGATCGTCCAGCAGCTCGAGGTCGGTGCGAAGGCCGCCGGGCAGCGCGTGCTTGGCTCCGCCGACGAGGATGGGACGGATGAACAGATGGCACTCGCGCCACTTGCCCGACCGCGTCCGCGAGATGAGCGCGGCGCGCTCCAACACCTTCAGGTGCCGCGACACGGCCGGCATCGAGATGGGGAGCGGAGCGGTGAGCTCCGTGACCGTGGCGTCGCGGTCGGCCAGCCTGGCAAGGATCGCCCGTCGAGTCGGGCGGAGATGCCCTCCAACGCGGGGTCCGGGCGTCACCTCTACGTGAGGCGTTCGCGTAGGGAAGCTGCATGTCGTGCGATCCCATCCCGAGTGGCGGGCGTTCGCTCCTCAGTAAGAGCCGGTGGCTTCGCTGACGAGCGGCGCGGCGAGTTGAAGCACGACATCTGCGATCGGGGTACTGCTCGCGAACAGGGCTGTGGCTGTGTCCAGGCGCCGGCCGCCCCAGAGGTCCCGGAAGCAGCCTCCGGCTTCCTCGACGATCATGGCGAAGGCGGCATGGTCCCAGGGTCCGCCGCCCATGTGGACGGATATCTCGATCGTACCGGCGCTCACCAGCAGAGGGCCGTGCCCATCGAGGGTCGGACAGTCGAGACTCGCCCGAATCCGCTCGGCCACCGATCGGCGCCAGCCATCAACCTGCTCTGGTCCGGGCAGCACCGCCGCCCGGGCCACCGGCAGAGGGCGGTCAGAGACGACCAGCCGCTTCGCCTGTCCCCACAGCCGGCCGTCGCGCAGAGAGGCCGTCCACGC
>JBKPRV010000314.1:0-4553 GCA_046734715.1 Actinomycetota bacterium
GGCTCCGACCTTTCCCCGATCTCGGCCGAGGTGGCGTCCGGCGTCCCGACGCCCGAATCCGTCGCCGCCTCGGTGGCGTCCGGCTCCGCCGAGGCGGACGCCGACCCGGACGACGCGGAGGCCGGGGACCCCGACATCGAGGTCGAACCGGCGGAACCGTCCGGGCCGCAGCCGCCGACCGTGGGCGTGCCGCTGCCGGTGTGGACCATCATCGACCCGCCCCTGCTGGACGCCTACTCGCTGCGCCTGGTGGTGTCCCGCAAGCTCTACGACCGCGGCACGCTGGTCCGCAGCACGGCCTCGCTGGCCGACCTGGCCGAGCCGGCCTCGCTGCGCCTCAACCCCTCGGACTTCGACCGCCTGGGGGTGGCCGTGGGTGACGACGTGCGGGTCACTTCCAACCGGGGGAACGTCACCGTCCCGACCGTGCCCGAGCCGGGCGTGCCCCGGGGCATCGCCTTGATCCACGCCAACCAGGCCGGCGGGCGGGCCAACGTGCTGATCGACGGCAACGCCCCGGTCACGGACGTGCGGGTCGAACGGCCATGAGCTTCGGCGTCGACCCGCTCCTGTCCGGTGGCATCGGCCTGGCCGAGGTGCTCATCGTCCTGGCCAAGACGCTCATCGCCTTCGGGCTGCTGCTGCTCGGCGTGATCCTCATGATCTGGTTCGAGCGGAAGCTGATCTCCGACTTCCAGAACCGGGTGGGCCCCAACAAGGCCGGACCGTGGGGCCTGTTCCAGACCCTGGCCGACGGCCTCAAGCTGATCATGAAGGAGGACCTGATCCCGGCCAAGGCCGACCGGCGGGTCTTCATCCTGGCCCCGTTCCTGTCGGCCGTCCCCGCCTTCGTCGTGTTCTCGGTGATCCCCATCGGCGGGGCCTTCAACGGCGAGTCGGACGGCGTGATCAAGGTCTTCGGCCACGAGACCTACATGCAGCTCGCCGATCCGCCCATCGGGGTGCTGCTGATCCTGGCCCTGTCCTCGATCGCGGTGTACGGCGTGATGCTGGCCGGCTGGTCGTCGGGCTCGAAGTACTCGCTGCTGGGAGCCGTGCGGGGCACGGCCCAGATGGTCAGCTACGAGGCCGCCCTCGGCCTCGCGGTGGTGACCGTCGTGATGCTGGCCGGCTCGCTCTCCACCCACAACATCGTCGTGAGCCAGTCGGGGAGCGGCTACCAGCTGTTCGGCGACATCGGCATCCCCCGGTGGAACGTGATCGCCACCGGCGTGGTGCCGTTCATCGTGTTCCTCATCGCCGCCACCGCCGAGCTCAACCGGCCGCCGTTCGACCTGGTGGAGGCGGAGCAGGAGCTGGTGGGCGGCTTCCACACCGAGTACTCGTCGTTCCGCTTCGCGCTCTTCTACCTGGCCGAGTTCATGAACACGATCACGATGTCCGCCATCATCGTGACGCTGTTCCTGGGGGGCCCGGCCGGCCCCACGTACATCGGGCCCGGCTGGCTGTGGGGCGTGATCTGGTTCTCGCTCAAGCTGTTCGTGTTCCTGTTCATCTTCGTGTGGGCCCGCGCCACCCTGCCGCGCTTCCGCTACGACCAGCTCATGAACATCGGCTGGAAGGTGATGATCCCGCTGGCGCTGGGCTGGATCCTGCTGCTCGCCGCCATCAACATCGGGCGGGACGAGGACTGGCCCATGGCCGTCGTGGTAGGCCTCTCGTTCCTGGTGCTGGTGGTCGGGTGGGGCACCCTGTCCATGGCGGTCGAAGGGGCCACGCGGCGCCGGGCCGCCGCGCTCGACGACGAAGAGGCCATGGTCTGATGGGCTACCTCGACGGGTTCCGGGTCACGTTCAAGAAGCTGTTCGAGGAGCGGCTGACCCGCGACTACTCCAAGCACACGACCGGCGGGAAGCGGGTGAAGCCCGCCCGCCTCCACGGCCGCCACGTCCTCAACCGCTACGAGGACGGCATGGAGAAGTGCATCGGCTGCGAGCTCTGCGCGGGCGTGTGCCCGGCCCGCTGCATCTACGTGCGGGGCGCCGACAACCCGCCCGAGGACCCGGTCTCGCCGGGCGAGCGCTACGGCTACATCTACGAGATCAACTACCTGCGCTGCATCCACTGCGACCTGTGCGTGGAGGCGTGCCCCACCGAGGCCATCACCGAGTCGAAGCTGTTCGAGTTCAGCTTCACCAACCGGAACGACGCCATCTACACCAAGGCCGAGCTGGTGGTGGACGAGGACGGCCTGCCCCAGCGGCTGCCGTGGGAGGACTGGTCCGACCTCGACGCCGTGGCCTCGCACACCTCGGCGTGGATGCGCGCCACGTCTCCCAGCGGCGCCGCCGCCTACGAGGGCCGGGTGCAGTGGTCGGGCGAGCTGGGCTTCGGCGTGCGTGCCGCGGAGCAGGGCCAGTCGGGCCCCGAGTCGGAAGCCACGGCGGGCATCGCGGAGGCCGACGCCATCTTCAGCCACCCCCACGAGCCTGGCGGGCATGACGCCGCGCATGCTCCTACGGCGGGCGAGGAGGCGGATCACTGATGTCGGTCGAGCTGTTCGTGTTCGTCGTGGCCGCGGCCGCCTGCCTGGCGGGGGCCATCGGCGTGGTGGTCTCCCGCAACCCGGTGCACGCCGCCCTCTCGCTGGTGGGCACGCTGTTCGGCATCGCGGTGCTGTTCGTGGCCGAGTCGGCCAACTTCCTGGCCGCGGTGCAGGTCATCGTGTACGCGGGCGCCATCGTCGTGCTGTTCCTGTTCGTCATCATGCTGCTGGGCGTCGACCGCGCCGACGACCTCGACATCGAGCCGCTGGTGGGGCAGCGGGCGGCCGCGGTGTTCGTGGCGCTCGGCATCCTGGGCCTCACCTTCGCCGCCATCGCCAGCACCGGCTACGAGGCCACCGGGGCCGTCGTCGGCTTCGACGCCGACGTCCCCGACATCAACCGGCTGGGCCAGTCGCTGTTCACCGATTATCTGTTCGCCTTCGAGATCACCGCGGTCCTGCTGGTCATCGCGGTGGTGGGCGCGGTGCTGCTGGCCCGCCGGGGCCGGCGCGAGCAGGAGATCGTCGACCCGGGCCAGGAGGAGCGAGCCGAGGAGATCGCCGAGCGCATGCTGCACGCCGAGCACCGGGCCCATCCCGAGGAGTTCTACGCGTTCGAGGCCGAGGGGGCCGAAGCGGGCGACGGCGAGGATGCCGAGGACGCGACCGAGGATGTCCGGACGTGATCGCCGCGCTGGACGTCACCCCGGGCTGGTACCTGGTGCTCGGGTCGCTGCTGTTCTCCATCGGGGCGTTCGGCCTGCTGGTCCGGCGCAACCCGCTGGTCATGTTCATGTGCGTCGAGCTGATGCTCAACGCGGTCACGCTCACGTTCGTCTCGTTCTCGCGGATGCTGGAGGACACCGGCGGCCAGACGGTCGTCGTGTTCGTGCTGGTGGTGGCGGCCGCCGAGGTCGTGGTCGGCCTGGCCATCATCGTCGCCCTGCTCCGCAAGCGCCCCGACGCCACGGCCGACGACGTCGCCCTGCTCGAAGGTTGAACCCGTGCTCGATGCTGTCTGGTTGATCCCCGCGCTGCCCCTCGCCGGGTTCCTCATCCTGCTCGCCTTCGGACGCAGGCTGGGCGAGCCGGGCGCGGGCTGGCTGGCCACGGTCATGTGCGCGGGCAGCTTCGTGGCCACCCTGGTCGTGTTCGGCGGCCTGCTCGGTGAGTCGGCCGAGGATCGCCACTTCGTGCAGATCCTGTTCCAATGGATCCCGGTGGGCGACCTGCGGGTGGACGTCGGCTTCCTGGCCGACCCCTTGTCGATCACCATGGCGCTGTTCGTCACCGGGGTGGGTGCCCTCATCCACCTCTACGCCATCGGCTACATGCACGGCGACCCGGACTTCCCCCGGTTCTTCGTCTACATGAACCTGTTCATCTTCTCCATGTTGATGCTGGTCCTCGGCAACAACCTGGTGATCACCTTCCTGGGCTGGGAAGGCGTGGGGGCCTGCTCCTACTTCCTGATCTCGTTCTGGTTCGGCGACGCGGCCAACGCGTCCGCCGGCAAGAAGGCCTTCATCACCAACCGCGTCGGTGACTGGGGCTTCATGCTGGCCATCTTCCTGGCCTTCGCCGCCGCCGGCACCGTCGACTACCTCAGGCTGTTCGAGGGCGCGGACGGGGTCGCGGCCATCACCATGACCGCCATCGGGGCGCTGCTGTTCGTGGGCGCGGTGGGCAAGTCGGCCCAGATCCCGCTGTACATCTGGTTGCCGGACGCCATGGCCGGCCCCACGCCGGTGTCCGCCCTGATCCACGCGGCCACCATGGTCACCGCCGGCGTTTACCTCATGACCCGGGTCAACCCGATCCTGGCCGCGGGCTACGAGTGGGTGCCGGACGTGATCGCGTGGGCGGGCGCCATCACGGCGCTGATCGCCGCCACCATCGCCATCGCCCAGAACGACATCAAGAAGGTGCTGGCCTACTCGACGATCAGCCAGCTGGGTTACATGTTCCTGGCGGTGGGGGTGGGGGCCTACGTGGCCGCCATCTTCCACATGATCACCCACGCCTTCTTCAAGGCCCTGTTGTTCCT
>JBKPRV010000315.1:0-2482 GCA_046734715.1 Actinomycetota bacterium
TGGACGACGATGGCGCTGCCCTGGCGGGTGATCTCGGGCTCGGCCACCCCCAGGGCGTCGACCCGGGCCCGGATGATGTTCAGCGCCTGGTCGAGCTGCTCGCCCGAGGCGTTGCTGGTGGGGGCGAGCACCACCGACACGCCGCCCTGGAGGTCGAGCCCCAGCTCCGGGCTGTTGCCGGAGAGCAGCGTGAGGGCCAGGCCGCCGTAGGCCAGCACCATGATGAAGATGAGGGGCAGCAGGATCTTGCGTCGCATCAGCTCAAACGTTCGGCTCCGGGGCGGAGGGTCCCGCCTCGTCGGGCTCGGCCGGCGCGTCCTCGGGCTCGCCGGGCTCGGCGGGCTCGGTAGCGTGCTCCACCTTACGCAGCACCGCCTGGCGGGCCACCGTCAGCTCCACCCCAGGAGCCACGCTCAAGGTCATGTCCTCCGGCCCCAGCTCGATGATGCGTCCGTAGATGCCGGCGGTGAGGATGACCTCGTCGCCGGGCTCGAGCGTCGCGACCAGCGCCTGGTGCGCGCGCACCCGGCGCTGCTGGGGTCGGATGAACAGGAGCCACAGCACGAAGAACGTGGCGGCGATGATGAGAAGTTGCTCCATAGAACGTCCGCGGTCAGATCACGTGGTCTCGTGTTGCGATGCTGTGTTGCCTGGAGGCCTCGCTGTCGAGCTGCGGCCCGGCCACCAAATCGCGGACTCTTGGGCTGTGGCTCACGCCCTATCCGCTCGGCCTCATGGCAGCCGGACGAGGTTAGCCCTCGCCGCCCTCCGGGGACGCATCCGGGAGGTCCCAATGCGCGGCCACCTCGGCCCGGAGCGTCGCCAGGGTCCCCGAGGCGATGGCGGCCCGGATGCGACGCACCAGGTCGAAGGTCCACGACACGTTGTGCAGCGTCAGCAGCCGGGGGGCGGTGGGCTCGGCCACCGACAGCAGGTGGCGCAGGTAGCCCCGGGACCAGCGGGCGCACACCGGGCAGCCGCAGTCGGGGTCGACCGGCCCGGCGTCCTCCGCGTACCGCCGGTTGCGCAGGTTGATGCGGCCCCGGGACGTGAGCATGGTGCCGTGGCGGGCCAGCCGGGTGGGCAGCACGCAGTCGAACATGTCGATGCCCAGCGCTACCGCGTCGACCATCCCCAACGGGTCGCCCAGGCCCATGAAGTAGCGGGGGCGATCGGCCGGCAGCGGGCCCAGCGCCGCCTCGAGCGCCGGCAGCGTCTCGGCGCGGTCCTCCCCCACCGACAGCCCGCCCACCGCGTAGCCGTCGAAGCCGACGGCCACGGTCCGCTCGGCGCTCTCGACCCGCAGGGCACGGTCGGTGCCGCCCTGGACGATGCCGAACTGGCTGAGGTCGTCCCGGTCGTGGGCCAGGAACGCCTTCCGGGCCCGGGTGGCCCACAGCGCGGTGCGGTCGACCGCGGCGCGGAGCACGCGTGGCGGCGACGGCAGCGCGGCGCACACGTCCAGCACCATCTGGATGTCCGCCCCCAGCTTGACCTGCACGTCGACCGCGCCCTCGGGGCTGAGGTGGTGGCGCGACCCGTCGTAGGTCGAGGCGAAGGTGGCCCCCTCGTCGTCCAGGCGCGGCCCCAGCGAGAACACCTGGTAGCCCCCGGAGTCGGTGAGCACGTGGCCGCGCCAGTCGGCAAAGCCATGGAGTCCGCCGAGACGCGCAACGACGTCGGCCCCGGGCCGGAGCATGAGGTGGTAGGTGTTGCCCAGGACGACCTCGGCCCCGAGGTCCTCCAGGTCGGCGGACGACAGGTGCCGCACTGCGCCCTTGGTGCCGACCGGCATGAAGCACGGGGTCGAGAACGACCCCCGCGCCGTGGTGACGGTGCCGGTCCGGGCCGCCCCGTCGGTGGCCTGCACCGAGAAGGCGAGCGTCACTGGCGCGCCGCCAGCACCGCGTCCGGATCGGACGCCACCAGCACCGCGTCCGGATCGGACGCCACCAGCATCGCGTCCCCGAAGGACAGGAACCGGTAGCCCTCGGCCAGCGCCAGCGCGTACAGCTCCCGCCAGCGGGGACCGATCAGGGCGTCGACCAGGACCAGCAGCGACGACCGGGGCAGGTGGAAGTTGGTGAGCAGCACATCCGTCGCCCGCCAGTTCCAGGGCCGGTGGATGAACAGCTCGGTGCGCCCGTCCAGCTCGCCCGATGCGGCCGCGGACTCGAGGGCCCGCACGCTGGTGGTGCCGATGGCCATCACCCGGCCGCCCGTGGCCCGCGCCTGCTCGCAGGCGGCCAGGGTGCTGGCGGGGACCATGTAGCGCTCGGCGTGCATGTGGTGGTCCTCGACCTTGGCCGCGGACATGGGCCGGAACGTGCCCATGCCCACCATGAGGTCCACGGGCTCGACCCGCGCGCCCGCGGCCCGGCAGCGATCGAGGACCTGCGGGGTGAGGTGCAGGCCGGCGGTGGGTGCCGCCACCGACCCCGGGCGCTCGGCGAACACGGTCTGGTACCGCTCGGGGTCGGCC
>JBKPRV010000316.1:0-2349 GCA_046734715.1 Actinomycetota bacterium
CGAGGGTGTGGGTGGCGGACCGGTTCCGCTCCAGCCCCGAGCCCGAGCCAGCGCCGTCGCTGGACCGGGGGGTGGCGGGCTTCCAGGCCGACCTCAACATCGTGCGCGACGGGTTCGCCCGGTTCGACGTCCTTGACGACCGGGTGCGCTTCATCCAGGGCCCCGTCGAGGCACTGCTGACCGAGGGCCCAGAGCGCATCGCCCTGCTGCGCGTCGGACGGTCGGCAGCCGAGGACGCCCGCCGGATCCTCGAGCTGCTCTACGACCGCGTGGCCGAGGGCGGCGCCATCGTCGTCGACTGCGGGGTCCGCGGCTCGCACCGATCCCGGGTGGAGAAGTTCCGCGCCGACCGGGGGATCACGACCCCGCTGCAGCCGGTCGACGGCTCGGCCGTGGCCTGGAGGAAGGCGCGCGACGAGGCGCCGGCGCCGGCCGCCACGCCCACCGTCACCGACCACCGCGCCTACCCGGTCCTCGCTCCGCCGCTCCGGGCCGACCAGGTCGACCTGTCGGTGGTGGTCGTCTTCTACAACATGCGGCGGGAGGCCCCCCGCACGCTGCACTCCCTGACCCGTGCGTACCAGGAGGGCATCGAGGGGACGAGCTACGAGGTCATCGTGGTGGAGAACGGTTCCACCGACGACCAGCGGCTCGGCCCGGCGTTCGTGGCCGACTTCGGCCCCGAGTTCCGCTACATCGACCTCGGCGACGAGGCATCCCCCTCCCCAGTCGCCGCCCTCAACCGGGGGATCGCCGCCAGCCGGGGCCGGAACCTGGCGCTGATGATCGACGGCGCCCACGTGCTCACCCCGGGGGTCCTGCGATTCGGCCTGAGCGGTCTCGCCACCTACGCCCCGGCCATCGTCGCCACCCAACAGTGGTACGTGGGGCCGGGCCAGCAGGGCGATGCCATGGACAACGGCTACGACCAGGCGTTCGAGGACCGCCTGTTCGGGCGCATCGGATGGCCGAGCAACGGTTACCGCCTCTTCGAGATCGGGCACTTCGTCGGCGAGCGCGACTGGCTCGACGGCGTGTGGGAGAGCAACTGCATGTTCGTCAGCCGGGCCCAGCTCGAGCAGGTGGGCGGGTTCGAGGAGCGGTTCGCCATGGCCGGCGGCGGCTACGCCAACCTGGAGCTGTACGAGCGGCTGGGGTCGTCGCCCGACATCACGGTGTGCTCCATCCTCGGGGAGGGCTCGTTCCACCAGGTCCACGGGGGCACGACGACCAACGAGGTCGAGGCCGAGGAGCGCCGGGCCCGGGTGCACGGATACGCACAGCACTACGCGGAGCTGCGGGGCCGGGCGTTCCGCGGGCCGGGGAAGCCGATCCACTTCGTGGGGCGCATCCCCAACGGGGCGGCCCGGCGGACCAAGCCGCGGCGCCTGTCCACGCCGGTGTTCGGCGAGGCGGCCGAGGCCGTCGACGGGCGGCCTGAGCGGCCCGTCCCCGTGCCCGACGACCTGCGCTGGTCGTTCACCGAGGCCGCCTGGCGCAACCTCCCGTGGCGCCGCACCACCTGGCTGGGCGTACCGGTCCACACGGCACCGACCGATCTGCTGGCCTACCAGGAGATCCTCAGCCGCGTCCGACCCGACTGGGTGGTCGAGATCGGCGCCGGCGACGAGGGGCGTGCCGGCTTCCTGGCGTCAATCTGCGAGCTGATCGGCCACGGCCGGGTTCTCTCGCTCCGCTCTGCCGAGCTGCCCGACCCGGTCCCCCACCCACGGCTTCAGGTCCTGGCCGGCGAGGGATCGGACCCCGACGTCCGGGGGCGCGTCCTCGACCTGGTCGGTTCCGGGAGCGCCGTCGTCCTCCTCGGGGCGTGCACCGACCGCGCCACGACGGCCCGCCAGTTCGAGGACTATGCCGGCCTTGTCGGGGTGGGGTCCTACGTCGTGGTCACCGACACGGTCGTGAACGGCCGCCCGGTGTGGCCGTCGTTCGGGCCGGGCCCGTTCGAGGCGGTCAAGCAGATCCTCGGCCTCCACGGCGAGTTCGTGGCCGACCCCGACATGGAGAAGTACGCGCTCAGCTTCAACCCGGGCGGCTTCCTGCGCCGGGTTCGCTGAGCGAGATACGCTCGGCGACCTGGTCGCAAGGCTGGGGTACCAGATGCAGAGGGCCACATCAGCGTCGTTGGTGGACCAGACGCCGCTCACCGACGAGGCAGTGGAGGATGATGCGAGCGACCGTCAGGAGGCTCCTCGGCGCCTGACCCCCGACGGGCGCTTCTGGCTCGGCATCCTCGCCGCCGTGGGACTGGGCGCGGTGGTGCGGTTTGTGTACCTGTTCGGCGCGGCGCCGAATCCGGTGGCGGGCGATGGGTTCGCCTATCGCCTGGCC
>JBKPRV010000317.1:0-12748 GCA_046734715.1 Actinomycetota bacterium
GCGTTGGTCGGCGGGTCGGTGTCGGCCACGTTGTACGTCCCGACCGGGGCGTCCATCGCCGCGGTGATGGCCGCCGCCGCGTCGTCCAGCCACAGGGTCGGGCGGTAGGCGCCGGGCGGTCCGGTGGCGACCGAGGCGCCGTCGCGGGCGGCGGCCAGCGCGGCCTGGGCCGAGCCGCTGTCGGGCCCCATGAACAGCCCGAAGCGGAGCACGACGGTGTTGCCGGCGAACAGGTCGCGCGCGTTGCGCTCGGCCGTGAGGGCCGTCGTCGTCACGCCGCCCCCGGCGACCGGCGCTGCCTCGTCGAGCCACGCATCGCCGCCGTCCGCGTAGACGAACGCGATCGACTCCTGGACGAGCCGCGGGGCTCCCGCGGCCTGGGCGGCGCGGGCGATCGCGGCCGACGCCTCGGTGCGGATGTGGTCGTTCTCCTCCCACGCGGCGGGATCGGCCATGCGGTCGACGGTCGGGATGTGGGTCAGCAGGTTGACGACGGCGTCCGCCCCGGAGAACGCCCGGCGCAGCGATGACTCGTCGAACACGTCCGCCTTGACGGCACCCGCCCCGAGGCGCGCGAGCCGCTCGCGGCCGCGCTCCGAGCGCGTCACGCCCGTGACGCGATGGCCCGCGGCCAGCAGGTCGCGGACGGCCCGCTGCCCGATGACGCCCGTGGATCCGGTGATCACGATCTCGGTCATGCCGTGCTGACGGCATAGCCGCTCCGGTCGTGACATGCGAGCGCTAGCTGCTCTTCCCCTTCTCCCGCACCACGGCGGGGGAGTGGCGGAAGAAGTTCTCGACGTCGCGCTCGTAGCGGTAGGCCCGGGGCCGGCCGACCGTGCTGCGCAGGCGGGTGGCCTCGGCGAAGGCGTGCACCGCGCCGGCCGAGGTGTGCTCGTAGCAGAAGCCGGCCTCCTTGAGCCGCCGGTTGTCGGCGCCCCGGCCGTAGGTGAGCAGCTCGATGAGCTCGACGGGCATGTCCACGCCCAGTCGGGTGAGGACGGCCGCCACCGTCTTGCGCCCCACCGGGGGCAGCGGGACGAGCCGCTTGGCGCAGATGGCGGCCACTTCGCTCCACGGCAGCAGGCCGTCGCCGGCCACGTTGAAGATGCCGCCCAACTCGCGCTCGAGGACGAACATGATGGCCCGCACCACGTCCACCTCGTGCACGAACTGCAGGCGCGGGTCATAGCCGAACACGGCCGGCACCAGGGGCAGGGAGAGCGCCTTGGTGATGGGCGTGACGATGTCCTCGCCCAGCACGTTGGAGAACCGCAGCAGGCTCACGACCACATGCGGGTTGTCGGCCGCGTAGTCCCGCACGTAGCCCTCGACCTCCAGCAGCGAGCGCTCGACCCGGAGGCTGGGGAAGGCCGGGCGCCGGGTGTCCTCGCGGAACCACACGGGGTCGGAGTGGGTGGAGCCGTAGATGAGGGTGGAGGACTTCACCACCACGTTGCGCACCCGGCTGTCGGGCTGGCTGGCGGCCGCGAACAGGTTCATGGTGCCGATCACGTTGGTCTCGTGCATCCTTCGGGAGGACCCCTGGTTGGAGTCGACCACCAGGAAGGTGTGGACGATCGTGTCCACCTGGGTGGCGCGCACGATCCGGGACAGGATCGAGTAGCTCTCGTCCACCCGCACGTACTCGGTGCGGTCGAGCTGCACCCCGGGCTCACGGGTGTCGAGGCCGATGATGACGTCGACCTCAGGGTCAGCCTCCAGGGCCTGGGCCACCCGGCCGCCCCAGAACGACCCCAGCCCGGTGACGAGGACGCGCTTGCCCATCAGCCGGTCCAGACGCTGCGGCGCCGGCTGAGCATGTCGTACAGCTCCTGCTGGATGGCGTGGCGGATGTCCTCGGAGGTGTCCATGATGCGGCTGCGGGAGTAGCGGGGCTGGTCCGGCGGCACGTCGAGGTGCACGGGGTCGAGCACGCGGATGCGCATCTTGGCCGGGAAGGGGATCAGCAGGCCCAGCGGCCCCAGCAGCAGCATGTTGGCAGTGACGGGGGCGTACGGCAGGCCCAGCGCCCGGGCCAGGGTGGGGAACTTGGCCACGATGGGCATGGTCTCCTCGTTGCCCACGATGGCGAGCGGGATGATGGGCACGCCGGCCCGCATGGCGATCTGCACGAAGCCGCCGCGGCCGAAGCGCCGCAGCTGGTAGCGCTCGCTGTAGTGCTTACCCGGGCCCTTCGAGCCCTCGGGGAACACCATCACCAGGTGCTGCTGCTCGCGCAGCAGGCGGTAGGCGTTGTCGGGGTGGGCCTGCACCCCACCCAGCCGGGACCAGCCCAGGTTGACCAGCGGGATGCGCTTGAACACGTCGTCGGCCAGCCCGTACACCGGCCGGTGCAGCTCGCGCTCGATGCCGTGCATGATCGAGGGGGCGTCGGCGGGGATGGCCCCGGCGTGGTTGGCCACCATGAGCGCCCCGCCCTCCCGCGGGATCTTGTCGAAGCCTTCCCACTCGACCCGGAACCAGTGCTGGTACAGCGGCTCGTACAGCGTCGCCAGGATGTCCCGCAGGTGCTGCGAGCGGCCCCACTCGTCCACGTCGGACAAGCGCAGCCCGTCCGCACCCGTCTCGGCCGCCTCGCCGGCGGCCGCGGCGGCGCTACCGTCGCCGTTGCCGCGGGGCACGGCCACCAGTTTCGGTCGTCGGTCCCGGCCGCGTGGAGACTTCTCGGCCGCCATGGGGCGCATGCTAGGTCCCTTCCCTCCCGCGGGCCCGGGAATCCTCCGGCTCGCCCGTCCGGCGCCTTGACTGTCACAGGGCGCGGGGATGATGGGGTCGATGGAGCCGACCTCCCTGCGCTTCGCCCGCCTGGCCCGCACGCTGGGCGAGGTGGCGCGGGCGCAGGGCTTGGGCGCGCCCTCCTTCCGCAGCCCGCCTCGCCTCGCGGGTGTGTCCCGCTCCATCGTCCGCCGAGGCTCCGGGGTCACCGTGGCCGTGGCGCTGCGCGGCCGCCCATGGGCCGCGGTGGTGGCCGACATGGTCGAAGGCGTGGTGGCGGCCAACCGCCTGGCGGGCGTCGCCGCCGACCGCACGCGGGCCACCCTGTGGGAGGCGGTGACCTCGGGCCGAGAGCTCGCCGCGTGACCCTCTCCTGCTTTTCACCCGCAGCGGGCGAAGCACCGCGCCGCGCGCGTGTCTACGATTGCGGGTAGCGGGTACCTCACGGTGCGCCGCGTACAACCGAGGGGGGTCGCCATGCTGGCACCGACAGCGCTGGGCACGCGCCGAAGGGCGGTGGTCATGGCGATGGCGTTGGCGGCGCCCATCGCCTTGTTCGGCTGCGGTGGTGGCGGCGAGTCCAGCGGGCCGGCGCACCTCACCTGGTACACCAACCCCGACAACGGCGGCCAGGCCACGCTGGCCAAGCAGTGCTCCGAGCAGTCGGAGGGTGCCTTCACCATCGAGACCCAGGTGCTGCCGAACGAGGCCGACGCCCAGCGGGAGCAGCTCGTGCGCCGGCTGGCCGCCCAGGACGACTCCATCGACCTCATGAGCCTCGACCCGCCGTTCGTGGCCGAGTTCGCCAACGCCGGCTACCTCCTCCCCATCACCGACGCCGACGACGTCGCCGAGTTCACCGACGGCGTGCTCGACGCCCCGCTGGAGACGGCGTACTGGGACGACCAGCTCGTCGCCCCGCCGTTCTGGGCCAACACCCAGCTGCTCTGGTTCCGCAAGTCGGTGGCCCAGGCCGCGGGCGTCGACCCCACCGCCCCCGACTTCACCTGGGACGACATGATCAACGCGGCCGAAGACCAGGGCAAGCGCATCGGCGTGCAGGGCCGGCGCTACGAGGGCTACATGGTGTGGATCAACGCGCTGGTTGTGTCCGGCGGCGGCCAGATCATCGAGAACGCCGACAAGGGGGCCGACGCCACGCCGTCGATGGCGGGGCCCGCGGGCGACGCCGCCGCTGACATCGTCGGCACGCTGGCCCACTCGCCGGCCGCCCCCTCCGACATCTCCACCGCCGGCGAGGAAGAGGCCCGCTCGGTGTTCCAGAGCGACGCCGGCTCGTTCATGGTCAACTGGCCCTACGTCTACAACGCGGCGCAGGAGTCGGTGGCGGCCGGGGCCATCGACCAGTCGGTGGTGGACGACATCGGCTGGGCCCGGTACCCGCAGGTGGCCGCGGGTGAGCCGAGCGCCCCGCCCCTGGGCGGCATCGACCTGGCCATCGGCAACTTCACCAACCACCCGGACGAGGCCCTGGCCGCGGCCAAGTGCATCACCTCGTTGCCCAGCAACGTCCAGTACATGATCGAGTCCGGCAACCCGGCGGCCCGGTCGGCGGCCTACGACGACCCCGAGGTGCGGGCGGCCTACCCCATGGCTGACCTGATCCGTGATTCGATCGACAGCGCCGGGCCGAGGCCGATCACCCCCTACTACGGCGACGTGTCCACCTCGGTGCAGCGCACGTGGCACCCGGCGTCGAGCGTGCACTCGCCCGCCACGCCCAAGGACACCGACACCTACATGGGTGAGGTGCTGAGCGGGGACCGGCTGCTGTGACCGCCACCATCGAGACCGCACCGCCGCCCGTCGAGGCCCCGCGCCGGCCCAAGTACTCCGAGCGCACCGCGCATGAGCGTCGCCTCGGGCTGATCCTGTCCGCGCCCGCGTTCATCGTGATGGTGCTGATCACGGCCTACCCGCTCGGCTACGCGGTGGTCATGTCCACCTACCGCTACCGGCTCACCGACCCCGCGGGCAAGGAGTTCGTGGGCCTGTCCAACTACCTGACGGTGCTCACCGACCCCATCTGGTGGAGCGCCTTCTCCACCACGGCGATCATCACCCTGTTCAGCGTGGCCATCGAGCTGGTGCTCGGGTTCGCGTTCGCCTGGGTGATGTACCGCATCATCCGGGGACGCGGGTTCATCCGCACCGGGATCCTCATCCCCTACGGGATCGTCACCGTCGTCTCCGCCTACATCTGGCGCTACGCCTTCCAGCTCGACTCCGGTTTCGTGAACCAGTGGTTCGGGCTCGGCGACTTCAACTGGTTCGGCCAGCGCTGGTCGTCCCTGTTCGTCATCACGTTCTCGGAGATCTGGAAGACCACGCCGTTCATCTCCCTGCTGTTGCTGGCCGGCCTCGTGCAGGTCCCGGGCGAGCTGATGGAGGCGGCCACGGTCGACGGCGCCACGTCGTCGCAACGCCTCTGGAAGGTGATCCTGCCCAACATGAAGGCCGCCATCATGGTGGCGCTGCTGTTCCGGACGCTCGACGCGTGGCGGATCTTCGACAACCCGTTCATCATGACGTCCGGCGCCAACGACACCGAGACGCTGTCGTTCCTCGCCTACCGGCAGAACGTCACGCTCGTGAACCTGGGGGCCGGCTCGGCCGTCAGCGTGCTGCTGTTCTTCACGGTCGTGCTGATCGCCTTCGTCTTCATCAAGGGCTTCAAGACCGACCTGTCGCAGGTGAGGGGGGACTGAGCGATGGCCAGCCGCCGATCGGCCAACTGGTGGACCCTCTGGGGCGTGCTCATCCTGCTGTGGGCGCTGTTCCCGCTGCTGTGGATGGTGTCGCTGTCGTTCAAGGACCCGGGCACGTTCCGCGGCTCGAAGCCGTCGTTCTTCCCGAAGGAGTGGACCTGGAAGAACTACGACACGGTGTTCTCGGACTCGCTGTTCACCTCCGCCCTGCGCAACTCGGCGGGGATCGCCCTGATCGCCACCGGGTTGTCGGTGGTCGTCGCCATGTTCGCGGCCTACGCCATCGCCCGGCTCGACTTCCCCGGCAAGCGGCTCATCCTCACCGTGGCGCTGGCCATCGCCATGTTCCCGCAGGCCGCGCTGGTGGGGCCCCTGTTCAACATGTGGCGGGGGCTCGGCATCTATGACACCTGGATCGGGCTGATCATCCCCTCCCTGACCTTCGCCCTGCCCCTGTCGATCTGGACGATGTCGGCCTTCTTCCGGCAGATCCCGTGGGAGATGGAGCAGGCCGCCCAGGTGGACGGAGCCACGGCCTGGCAGGCGTTCCGCAAGGTCATCGTGCCCTTGGCGGCGCCCGGTGTGTTCACCACCGCCATCCTCACGTTCTTCTTCTGCTGGAACGAGTTCCTCCTGGCCATCTCGCTGACGTCGACCGACAAGGCCCGCACGGTGCCGGCCGCACTGTCGTTCTTCACCGGCGCGTCGCAGTTCGAATCCCCGATCACCGCCATCATGGCCGCGTCGGTGGTGGTCACGATCCCCATCGTGATCCTGGTGCTGGCGTTCCAGCGCCGGATCGTCGCCGGGCTCACCACAGGTGCCGTCAAGGGCTGACCGGAAAGGGGCCACAGACCGTCATGTCCGAGATCCTCATCAAGAACCTGGTCAAGGAGTACGGCGACGGATTCCTCGCCGTGAACGACGTGAGCCTGGACATCGCCGACGGGGAGTTCATGATCCTCGTCGGCCCGTCGGGCTGCGGGAAGTCGACGCTGCTGCGGATGATCGTCGGCCTGGAGGACATCACCTCCGGTGACCTGATGATCAACGACCAGCGGGTGAACGACAAGAAGCCCCGGGACCGGAACCTGGCGATGGTGTTCCAGAACTACGCGCTCTACCCGCACCTGACGGTGTTCGAGAACATCGCCTTCCCGCTGCGGCTGCGGGGCGGGATGTCCCAGGAGGAGATCCGGACCAAGGTCGAGGAGGCGGCCGAGACCCTGGAGCTCACCGAGCACCTCAACCGCAAGCCCGGCCACCTCTCCGGCGGCCAGCGCCAGCGGGTGGCCATGGGCCGGGCCATCGTGCGCCAGGCCGACGCCTTCCTGTTCGACGAGCCCTTGTCCAACCTCGACGCCAAGCTGCGGGGCCAGATGCGCACCGAGCTGCTGCGCATGCAGCGGCGCATGGGGACCACGACGGTGTACGTCACCCACGACCAGACCGAGGCCATGACGCTGGGCGACCGGGTGGCCGTCCTGCGCCGCGGGGTCTTGCAGCAGGTGGCGACGCCCCGGGAGCTGTACGACCAGCCCGTCAACATGTTCGTGGCCGGTTTCATCGGCTCGCCCCCGATGAACTTCATCCCCGGCGAAGTCGAGGACGGCACCATCAACCTGCCGTTCGTGTCGTTCGAGCTGCCCGCCGAGATGCGCGAGGCCGTCGGTGACCGCTCGGTGGTGAACGTGGCCATCCGCCCCGAGCGCTTCGAGGACGCCAGCATCGTCGACCCGTCCAAGCGCTCCGGCGGCGTCACGTTCCACGCCACGGTGGACGTGGTCGAATGGCTGGGCAACGAGCAGTTCGCCTACATCCCCTACGAAGCCGCGCACGAGCTGGAGGCCACACTGCACGAGCTCGAGCGCGAGCTGGACAGCGAGCGCATGCGCAGCCAGCTCGTCGTGGCCCTCGACCCGAGCAGCAGGATCACGGACGGCACCGAGGCCGAGCTCTGGTTCGACCCCCGCAGCACCCACCTCTTCGACCCCGAGTCCGGCGAGAACCTGACCCTCACCCCTGCCCCCGTCCCCGCGGACGCCACCGTCCCCGCCGACGCCGCCCAATAGCTCGCCGCGCCGCCCTCCGCGCCGGTCCCGCCACCGGGTGGTGAGCGGGTGGCTACGCTGCCCCGGTGCGCTCGACGCGAATGATGGTGGAGCGGTTGCAGGTCGGTGACGACGACCTCGGGGTCGCCTACGCGGACGTGTTCGTCGTGGTCCGGGAGGGCGAGCCCGGCCCGGGCCCCAACGACTGGGAGGTCACGCTGCGCACGTGCGACCCCCACCGCTTGGAGCCGGGAGAGCACGACCTCCAGCTGGAGGCCGCCGACGGCTCCCACCTCTCCGGCCGCGCCCTCCTGCGCTACAGCGACGGCAGCCGGCACCTCTTCCGCGGCGACGGCCACCTCACCGGCTACGACGACCCGGCGTAGCCTGCGACCCATGCCCGGGTGGCGGAACTGGCATACGCGGAGGGCTTAAACCTCTCCGGCCTAACGGCCATGTGGGTTCGACTCCCACCCCGGGCACGCAGGTCGAACGCGGATGCCGGCGGCCGGGCTCGGCCGGCCCAGCGACGCCGACGACGCCTTCGCCCGCGCCACCGAGGCCCATGAGCGAATGGACGCGCCGATCTGGACGGCACGCTCCCGCTTGGAGTGGGGGCGCTCCCTCCTCGGTCGCGACCCGGATCGGGCTCGCCGCCAGCTGGCGCTCGCCCACCAGGTCGCGCAGGCCCATCGGGCGCACGGCATCGTCGCCGAGGCGGCCACCCTCACCCGGGTGTGACCGGCTGGTCCGGCCCCACCCGGGTGATCGGTGTGGCTAGTTGGGCGTGTTGCGCACGTCGAGCTTGGTCTTCGAGAAGAACAAGACGGCGTGGGCGGCGGCGTCGGACATCTGGTCGAGGGCGACCAGGCCGAGTCCGGGGGCCGTCGCCCCCGTGCCGTCGCCGGTGCCGGCGAAGGTGTCGCAGGCCGCGTGGTAGCACGGATCCAGCTGGGCGTCGACGATGCCGCCGTACTGGGCCACCTGCGCCGCCGTCTTGGGCACCTCGGCGCCGGTGAACAGGCCGCCGGCGGGGATGCCCTCGGCGATGAACGGACCGTAGTCGGACCGCCCGTCGAAGGCTGTCGGCTCGTTGAACAGGCCCTGGCTGGCGAAGTAGTCGACGAAAACGTCCTCGATCAGGCCCGAGCCGGTGGGCCCCTCGGGGCCGACGGTGCCGTCGCCGTCGTAGACCATCCGGGCGAAGTTGGGCGACCCGATCATGTCGAAGTTGAGCATGGCCAGGATGTCGTCCTTCTCACCCTGGGACAGGTCCTCGACGTACTTGGTCGAGCCGACGAGGCCGATCTCCTCCGCGCCGTACCACATGAACCGCAGCTTGTTGCGCGGCTCTCGGCCCTGCTGGGCGTACGTCTCGGCGATCTCCAGGATCCCGCCCGAGCCGCTGCCGTTGTCGTTGATGCCCGGTCCGGCGGGCACGCTGTCGAGGTGGGCGCCGATGACCACGGTGCGGTGCGAGTCACCACCCGGCGTCTCGGCGATGACGTTCACGCTGGAGCCCAGCGTCTCGTTGGTCACGGTCTTGACGTGGGCAACCGCTCCCGGCGTAGTGGCGAACTCGACGCCGACGTCGAACGAGGTGCCCACTCCGGGGATGTGGACGCCCTCGGCCCCGAGCGGCAGGTTGTTCGGCACCGCGGTGCGGCCGGGCTGGCCCTCGTTGAACAGGATGATGCCCGACGCCCCGTGTTCCTGGGCCATGGCGGCCTTGGTCACATACGGACAGGTCCCACGCTGGATCAACGCGATGTTGCCCTGGACGAACCCGTCGAAGTCCTCGTCCTCACACGCGCTGGTCGACGTGTTGGGATCGGCCCCCGGCGGCAGGACCAGGTCGACGGCCTGGACGGGCGCGGTCACGTCACCGGTGCCGGTGAAGGTCACGAAGTCGTTGTCGAAGGCCGGCCGCGAGCCGGCCACGTAGGCCTTCGGGTCCGGGCTGACCCGCTCGAGCACGGGGACCGCGCCCTCGGTGAACTCCACCACGAACGTGAACTCGTCGAGCGAGACGTCGTACCCGGCGGCGGTCGCCTTCTCGACGATGTAGTCCACCGAGGCGTCGTAGCCGGGCGTGCCCACGGCACGGGTGCCGCCGTTGGCATCGGCGATCTGCTGGAGCGCGAGCTGGTGCTCGCGGATCCCGCCGACCGTCACCGCCCGCCGGAGCCCTTGGCTCTCCTTGATGTCGTCCGCCGCCGCGGGATCTGCCCCGGCGGCCGCCAGTCCTGACACGAGCAGGGCCAGCACTGCCGGCCTCGCCCCCCACTGGTTGCGCATGATTCCCCCTTCTGGGCGTACGGGGAGGTAGTCCCGCGCCCACAATCGGTGCGGGCACCGTAGCCGCCCGTGGCTGCGCGTACCGCGGGTCTGGCCCTCTGGGCCGTGAGCAAAGTGCCCAGTCAACCCCCCCTGGACTGTCAGCGCAGGCTGAAACCGCCGTCCACGGCTACCACCTGGCCGGTCATGTAGGGGGCGCCGGCCACGTCCAGGATCACGCCGGCGATGTCGTCGGGCTCGCCCGAGCGGCCCAGCGGCGCCCGGTCCTTCATGGCGTCGTGCACGGGGCCCCAGTCGGCCGTCCACGGCGTGCGGACCAGGCCCGGGGCCACGGCGTTGACCCGCACCGACGGCCCGGTCACGTTGGCCAGCAGCAGGGTCAGATGGTTGACGGCGGCCTTCGACACCGCATATGGCACCGAGCTGCCGGTCGGGCGAAGCCCCGCCACCGACGTGACGTTCACCACGCTGCCGTCGCCGCTCGCCTTGAGGTGGGGCATGGCCAGGCGGATGAGGCGGAAGGTGCCCAGCAGGTTGACCTCGAGGATGCGCCGGAAGACCTCGTCGGTCACGGCATCGAGGTCGGCGTGGGCGATGACCCGGGTGACGCCCGCGTTGTTGACCAGCACGTCGAGGCCGCCGAAGCGCTCGACCGTGGTGCCGATCAGCCGCTCGGCGTCCTCGGCGTCGGACACGTCGGCCCGGACGTACACGCCCTTGGCCAGCGACCCCGCCACCGCCTCGCCGGCCTCCACCGACGAGGACGAGTTGACCACGACCTGCGCCCCCTCGGCGTCGAAGGCGCGTGCCGCCGCCTCGCCGATGCCGCTGGACGAGCCCGTGACGATGACCACCTTGCCGTCGAAGCGCCCCACGGCCGCCATCCTGTCACGTGGCCGTCGGGTGGAGGACCGGTCGGTAGCCGTGAGCCAGCACCTCGACCGTGGGCGCCGGCGTGAGCACGGTCGCCTGCCCTCGTTCCCGCCGGTCCCGGGCGGGCCCGTAGCCCGCGGCCGACCACGGGACCAGGTGGTCGTCGAGCAGCAGCGCGGGGACCTCGCGGTCGCCCAGCGCCACGAACGTGCCCGCGGGCAGTGCTCGCCACGGACGGGTGTGTCGGCGCTGGCGCCGCTCCTCGACGCGGGCCTCGTGCAGCACCCGGTCCATCGGATCGGCGCGGGGCCGGTCCCCGAACGCGCCCTCCCAGGCGTCGAGCCAGCGGACGTAGTCGCCATGGCGGCACAGCGCGCAGGGGCGGTGGCCGGCGGCCAGGGCCACCGCCTCGTCCCAGAAGAACAGGGGGGTCCAGCGGCCCGGCTGCCACACGGGCGCCACCCAGCCCTTGTACTCGAGCACGCAGGTGATCCAGCGCCGCACCTGCCACCGGCGTGCGATCTCGCGGGGCCGGCGGTGGACGCAGCCCCGGTTGCCCATGAACAGGCCGCGCTGCTCGATGGCCACGATCTCGCCGGTGGGGGTCACCCGGTTGGGAGCGGGACCGGCGCTTGACCTCAAGTCGACTTGAGCATCTACGGTCCCGCACATGCGCGCCATCCTCGCCGAGCATCCCGGCCCGCCGCAGGTGCTTTCCGCGGTCGAGCTACCCGACCCCGAGCCCGGTCCCGGCCAGGTGCTGGTGGACGTGGGCGTCGCCGCCATCACCTTCGTGGACACCCAGATGCGGGCGGGGACGTTCCCCGGGCTGCCGGTCTCCGCCTTCCCGGTCGTGCTGGGCAACGGCGTCGGCGGCACCGTGGCCGCGCTCGGCCAGGGCGCGGAGGGCGCCTGGCTCGGCGCCGAGGTGGTCACGTCCACCGGCGGTCGCGGCGGCTACGCCAGCCTGGCCTTGGCGGCGACGGACGACCTGCACCGCGTGCCCCCGGGCCTGGCCCTGCCCGACGCCGTGGCCCTCCTGGCCGACGGGCGCACCGCCCTGGCGCTGATCCAGGCCGCCGAGGTCGGCTCGGGCCAGACCGTGGCCGTGACCGCCGCAGGCGGAGGCGTCGGCGGCCTCCTGGTGCAGCTGGCCCACCGGGTGGGCGCCGAGGTGGTCGCCCTCGCGGGTGGCGCCCGCAAGCTCGCCCACGCCGCGTCGCTGGGCGCCTCGGCCACGGTCGACTACCGCGCCGAGGGCTGGGAGGACCGGCTCGGCGAGGCCGCCCCCGCGGGCCTCGACGTCGCGTTCGACGGGGTGGGCGGAGACGTCGGCCCCGCCCTCGTGGGCTGGGTGCGCCCGGGCGGCCGCTATCTGCCTCACGGTGCCGCCAGCGGCCGCTGGGCCGCGGTGGACGACGGCCGGGCCATCACGGTCATCCCGCTGACCGCCGTCGGCGGCGGCCCGGCCGACATGTACCGCCTGGTCGAGCAGGCCTTCGCCCTGGGCGCCGCGGGCGAGCTACGCCCGACGATCGGACAGACCTACCCCCTGACCGACGCCGCCGCGGCGCACGAGGCCATCGAAGCCCGCGCCACCCTCGGCAAGTCGCTCCTGCTCGTCTGAGCCGGCGCTGCCTCAGTCCTGGAGCTCGTGCTTGCCGCGCTCCCGGCCGTCCGCATACTGGCTGAGCTGCCGGTACACGTCGTCGGGCTCCCGCTCCGGCGCTACGGCCACACGACCGGCGGCCGCGGGACGGCGCAGCCCGTACAAGTCGGTCCGCGGCGGCTGCGCCCCCGGCACCCGCCGCGCCAGCGGCGGCGCCGAGCCGGTGTCGGCCCCGTTGGGCCCGCGGGACGCCAGGTCGACCACCGCAGGGTCACCGGGACGACTCCGCCCCCCACCATTCGCCCCGCCCTGGCCCGGCCCTTGCCCCCCATTGGTGGGAGCGGACGTAGCGGGCCAGATGGCCGGCGTGCGCCCCAGCGGGGTCGGAGTCGCGGGTGCCGCGGAGGAAGGCGCACCCATCGGGATCGGGCCAGCGCCCACCGCAGGGG
>JBKPRV010000318.1:0-3445 GCA_046734715.1 Actinomycetota bacterium
GGCTGGGCCACCCGGGTGTCGGTCACCGCCCGGCGCTGGGCGTCGCGGGTAGCGTCGTCGAAGGCGGCCGGAGGCAGCATGGCCGCCTCCCAGCGGTGCCCCAGCCGCAGCAACGGCCGGGTCTCGGCGAAGGCTACGAACAGGTCGTTGGCCATGCCCGGGCGCTGGCTGCCCTGCCCCGGGAAGAGGAACGCCACCAGGGGCGCCTCGCCCTCGGGGGCCAGCCGCTCGCCGGGCCGGTACACCCCCGGGCCCTCGCGCCCCGCCCGCGCCTGGTCCAACTTGGCCCGCAGGTCGTCCACGTCGTCGGCCACGATCACCAGCCGCACCGGGCCCCGGCCCGCGGCCGAGGTGGCGGCGGCGATGTCCCGCAGCCGCCAGGGGCGGCCCGCAGGGGCGGGATCGGCCAAGCGGGTGGCCAGGTCGTCCCGCGCCCGGGCCACGCTGTCCTCGTCGCCCCGGAAGGCGAAGAGCTCGGCGGGCCACGCCTCCACCGACCGGTCGGGCAGGTCGCCGTCGGGATGCGACTCGACGACCGCGTGGAAATTGGTGCCGCCGAACCCGAAGGCGCTGACCCCCGCGACCCGGTGCTCGGCGGTCCAGGGCCGGGCCTCGTCCAGGAACACGAACGGGCTGGTGCCCGGATCCCAGGCCTGGTTGGGCCGCGAGATGTGCAGCGTGGGCGGGTGAACCCCGTGGTAGACGGCCTTGGCCGCCTTGACCAGGCCGGCCAGCCCCGCGGCGCACTTGGTGTGGCCGATGTTGGACTTCACCGACCCCACCACGCACTCGGCGCGGCCCATGCCCGCGGTCGAGAACACCTCGGTGAGCGTCGACAGCTCGGTCCGGTCGCCCACCACCGTGCCGGTCCCGTGGGCCTCGACGAGCCCGACCTCGCGCGGCTCGAGCCGAGCCTGCGCGTAGGCGCGGCGCACCGCCCGCTCCTGCCCGTCCTGGCGGGGCGCGGTCAGGCCCAGGCTGCGCCCGTCGGACGAGGCGCCGACCGCCTTGACGATCCCGTAGATGCGGTCGCCGTCGCGCTCGGCGTCGGCCAGGCGCTTCAGCACCACGCAGGCCACGCCCTCACCCAGGGCGATGCCGTCGGCGCCGGCGTCGAACGTGCGGCACTGGCCGGTGGTCGACAGCGCGTGGACGCTGGTGAACAGCAGGAAGTCCTGGACGCCGTTGTGGAGGTCGGCGCCGCCGCACAGCACCAGGTCGCTGCCCCCCGAGGCCAGCTCGATGCAGGCGGCGTCGAGCGCGGCCAGCGACGACGCGCAGGCCGCGTCCACCGTCAGGTTCTTGCCGCCGAGGTCGAGGCGGTTGGCGATGCGGCCGGCGATGACGTTGGTGAGCATGCCGGGGAACGAGTCCTCGGAGATCTTGGGGAGCCACTCCCCCAGCTCGGCCGGCATCTCGCCGAGGTACGACGGGTACATGGCCCGGAAGCCGTGTGCCGTGGTCTGGTCGGTCCCGCCCTCGGCGCCGAAGATGACCGACGCCCGCTGCCGGTCGAACGGCCGCTCGGCGTAACCCGCGTCGGACAGGGCATCGGCCGCGACCTTGAGGCTGAGGAGCTGGGTCGGCTCGATGGCCGCCAGCGACGCGGGCGGGATGCCGTAGGCCAGGGCGTCGAAGGCGATGTCGGGCAGGAAGCCGCCCCACTTGGACGCGCTGCCGCTTCGCTGGGTGGCGCTGGCATGGTCCCACGTGGGATCGAAGTAGCGAGCGACGTCCCAGCGGTCGGGCGGGACCTCGGTGATCGAGTTGACCCCGGCCACGATGTTCCGCCAGAACTCGTCCAGGTCGGTGGCGCCGGGCATGACGCAGGCCATGCCCACGATGGCCACGTCCGCCGGCGGCGGCACCGGCTCGGCGCGCTCGGCGCCCAGGCCGGCCCGGCCGTCCGCCACCCGGGCGACGTGCGCGGTGGCGCCCTCGGTCACGGCCGAGTGCAGCTGGGCGATGGTGGTCCGCTCGCGGCGCAGCGTCGCGACGTCGCCGAGCATGAACATGCCCTCGGCCCGCTGCTCGTCCCGGCCGACGGCCACCAGCTCGTCGCCGGCGCGGCGCAGGCCCTTGGACGCCACCCGCAGGCGCCCCAGGTTGAGCCCCTCCAGCTCGGTCCAGCGCGTCTGGGGATCGGCACCTTCGGCCACCAGGCGCGCCCGCGTCTCGGCGAACAGCTCGACGAACGGCGATTCGGCGCAGCGCGTCACATGGCCCGGTCCGGACTCCAGCAGCGCGGTGCGCTCGCAGGCCAGCGCCTGGGCCTGGAACTCCTCGCCGATGGCGCCCTCGGCCACGACCTCCTCGGTGAACAGGTAGGCGGTGCCCATGAGCACGCCGATGCGGGCGCCGCACGCCGCCAGCGGGCCCGCCAGCACCGCCACCATGGCCGCCGAGGGCTCGTCGTGGATGCCGCCCGCGAACAGCACGTCGAGCTCGGAGGCGTCGCCCCCGGACGCCAGCCAGCGTTCGATCACCCCGAGCTGTGCCTCCCAGAGGGCGTAGCTCGACCGCGGCCCGGTGTGGCCACCGCACTCGAAGCCCTCGAACACGAAGCGACGGGCACCGTCGGCGAGGAAGCGCTCGAGCAGGCCGGGCGCGGGCACGTGCAGGAACGTGCGGATGCCGGCCTCCTCCAGCTTGGCGGCCTGCGCGGGCCGGCCGCCGGCGATCAGGGCCAGCGGTGGGCGCACGTCGCGGATCACGGCCAGCTGCTCGTCGCGCAGGTCCTTGGGGACGAAGCCGAGCACGCCCACGCCCCAGGGCCGGTCGCCGAGCCGGGACGCAGTCTCCTCCAGCAGGGGCCGGACCTCGCTCTCGCCCCGCAGCAGCGCCAGCGCGAGGAACGGCAGGCCGCCGCCGCCGGCCACTGCCTCGGCGAAGGCAGCCCGGTCGGACACGCGGGTCATCGGGCCCTGCACCACCGGGTAGAGCGTGCCGGTGGTGGCCGCCACGCCTCCGCCCGGGGCGAGCGGCTCGACCCGCTGCGCCGCGGCGACGTGGTCGGCGACCTCGCGGCGCAGCCCGACCACCAGCGCGCCCACACTGCCGTAGCGGGTGGCGAAGTCCGCCGCCAGGGCCGCATCCTGCCCCGCGGGCAGGGCTTGCTCATGCAGCGAGGTTCCGCCGACCCGCGACGCCAGGTCGGCCGGCGCGGTGCGGTCGTCGACGTCGGCGACCCACAGGTCGGGCCGGGTGTAGACGCGGTGCCCGGCGACCACCCGCGTCTCGCTGCCGTCCATGGACGCCACGGCGAGGCGGATCGGGCGGGACAGGGTCGACTCGCGGACCAGCGCCACCTGGGAGTCGAGCACAACGCCCGTAGCGCCGCCGACCACGGCGGCCGCCGCGGTGTGGCGGCCGATGCCCCCCTGGACCCATACGGGCCCGCCGCCGAGCGCCCGGACCTGCTGGGCGAGCACGAACGCACCAGTGG
>JBKPRV010000319.1:0-3154 GCA_046734715.1 Actinomycetota bacterium
GTCAAGTCACCTCGTCCAGGGCGCCGGTCTCGATGTCGTAGACGAAGCCCCGGACCGACTGGGTGTGGGGGAGGAAGGGGTTGGCGCGGAGGGCGGCGATCGACTCGCGCACGTTCTCGTCGAGGTCGGGGAAGGAGCGGAGGGCGAAGTCGGGGCGGGTGCCCACGTCGGACTCGATGGTGTCCAGCACCTCGTCGTCGGTGAAGGTGAGCATGCCGCAGCCGGTGTGGTGGATCAGCACGATCTCCTCGGTGCCCAGCAGGCGCTGGCTGATGACCAGCGAGCGGATCGCATCCTCCGTGACCACCCCGCCGGAGTTGCGGATGACGTGGGCGTCGCCGGGCTCGAGGCCCAGGGCGCGGGCCGGGTCCAGGCGGGCGTCCATGCAGGCGAGCACGGCCACCTTGCGGCCGGGCGTCATCGGCAGGCCGGTGGCCTCGAACCCGGCCGCGAACTGGGCGTTGCGGGCCAGGAGGTCATCGGTGTTGCTCATCGGGCTCCTCGGGTCGGGGGGACGCGGCGGGGCGCGGTTCAGGGATGTGACGGCGCCGGGCCCACCCCCGGGACCTCGAAGGCCAGCTCGTCCACGTAGCACCACCACCAGTCCTCGCCCGGCTCATAGGAGCGGATGAGGGGGTGCGTGGTCTCGTGGAAGTGGGCGGTGGCGTGACGGTTGGGCGAGTTGTCGCAGCAGCCCACGTGGCCGCACGTCTGGCACATGCGCAGGTGGACCCAGCTGTCGCCTAGGCGCAGGCAATCCTCGCAGCCCTCGGAGGAGGGCGACACGGGCTCGACCTCGGTCAGGTGGGTGCAGGTGTCGGCCATGGTGCCTCCTAGGCGCCGGATTCGACGGTGAAACGGGCCAGGTCGGCGGCGCCGCCCTCCCGGACCCGGGTGACCAGGGGGCCTCGCATCACTTCCTTGGTCTGGCTGTAGGCCCGGGAGCTGTAGGCGCTCAGGCGGCGCGCCTCGGCCACCGACTCGGCCTCCACGTCGGCCGCCGGGACCACCCGGTCGAGGTAACCGGCCGTGACCGCTCCGTGGGGGTCGAAGATCTCGGCCCCCAGCGTGGCCCGGGACAGGATCTTGCGGTCGAGGCGGTCCTCGGCCAGCGCCAGGGCGAACCGCGGCAGCGGCATGCCGATGGCGGTCTCGTTGAGCCCGATCTTCGCCGGCACGTCCGCCCCGATCCGCACGTCGCACGACAGGACCAGCAACGCCCCCGCGGCCAGGGCGTGACCGGTCACGGCCACCACCACCGGCTGGGGATGCACATACAGGCGCATGAGCAGCTCGCCGCCCGCCGCCACCAGGTCACGCGCCGCCTCGGGGCCGGCGGTCATCACCGAAAGATCGAAGCCGGCGCACAACCTGCCCTCCCGCCCCACGATGCACACGGCGTCGGCGTCGGCCTGCGCCCGGTCCAGCGCCCCGTCCAGCGCCTCGACCGCGGTGTACGACAGGACGTTGGCCTTGCCGTCGTCGAAGCGCACGACGGCGACGCCGTCCTCGACGGTGGTGGTGACGGGACCCTGAGCGTCGGACATGCGGCGGACCCTAAGCCGCGCCAGCGCCGTCCTGCTACTCCGCCCTCGCCCGCGCCTGGTCGAGGAACTCGGCGACTCCCGGCCCATCCCGATGAGGTCGGAGAACACCGCAGAGATGGCGGACACGTTCGACGGTGCGAGCCGAGGCTGTCCTATGGGTCAGGTCGAGCACCTCGCCGGCCAGCGCGGCCGCTTGCTCAAGGTCTCCGGCCTGGACGTGCGCTTCGGCCAACCAGCTGAGGTAGAGCGCCGCTTCGCGGGGACGCTCGTCGTCGTATGCCGCGACCGCCCGTGCGAGGATCGGGATGGCGCGGTCGGCCAACCCGAGCTCGACGTAGCAGCGCCCCGCCATCACGTCGATCTCCTCGGGGGTGAGCCAGTACGTCCACGGTGGATCGTCGGTCGGCGTCCGCTGACCGAAAGTCTCCTCGACGCGCCCGAGGGCCCGCTCTGTCGGACCCCGTGCCCGGACTCGGGCGTGAGCCCAGGCCACCCGTTCGAGGAACAACGCTCGCGTGGTGGCCGTGGCCTCGCTTCCGCAACCCGCCAATGCGCTCTCGGCCAGCAGCACCGCGTCGGCAGACCGCCCACGGCTGGCCAGAAGGTAGGCCAAGCTCGACACCAGTTGTCCCGCCAGGGGAGCGTCGCTCGCCGCGTGCGCCGCCGACAGGCCCACCGCGTACAGGTGGCACGCTCGCCGGTCGCAGCCGGCGTCAACGGCCACCCACCCGGCCAGCTGGCACAGGTCCGCCAGCGTCCCGAGCAGCTGCTTCCCCACCACGTCGCTGTAGCTCGCATCCCGAACCACAGCGCTGGTGACGGCCAGCTCCCGACCCACCGCCGCCTGGAGGTCCGCGCCCGCCAGGTAATCATCGAGATGGCGCAACCGGTTGACCCGCTCGGCCGTCGCCGCGGCCAGCCGGGCCCCGACCCGGCGGCCCGCCCGCATCTCCACGCTCTGCGGAGGCTCGACCACGAGCCACTCATGCACGAGCCGCAACGTGGCATCCACGCTGACCAGCGCGCGTTCCTCGTGTGCTGTCGCGCCGGCCAGCCGCGCTGCGCTGGTCCGATCCCACTCCGTCGGGATGCTGATGACCGGGGCAGCTCGCGGCGTTATGGCGGTGGGCCCCGTCGCGAGCAAGCTCTCCACTTCCTCCAGATCGACCCGCAGGGCCTCCGCCAGCAGCGTCCGGTACCAGGGACGCGGCGTCGCGCGGCCCTGCTCCCACGCCGCCACGGTCTGCGGATGGACGCCGAGCGCTTCGCCCAGATCCTCCTGGCTCAGCCCGACGACCTTCCGTCGCGCCGCCAGCCGCTCACGTGCCGTCACTTCTTGCTCCCAGCTCTCGAAGCCGCGCTCCGGCCGCTACGCAGCGAGAGTATCGATAAACGCATAGGAGGCACATAGCGGACTCGCTGTACGCATTGTCACGATGACAGCACGCTGCGGGCATGACAACCCTCTGTCCGAAGGACCTTCCCCACGTCGTGCAGACCGTTGCTCACCGTGAGCTCGGCTACCGAGCCGAGTGCTGGTGTGGCTGGGCCGGCGCGTGGACACCAGACCACGCCACCGCAGATGACCAGACCGCCGGGCACCGGGC
>JBKPRV010000320.1:0-3868 GCA_046734715.1 Actinomycetota bacterium
GTATTCGTCGGCAGCGTCAGATGTGTATAAGAGACAGCCCCGGCGCAGCTCCAGGCGGCACTGGCGGCGTGGACCCGGCTGGAGCTCCCGTTCGAGGCCACCCGCGCCCGCTACCACCTGGGGCGCACGCTGGCAGCGGGCGATCCCCAGCTCGGCGTCGACCACCTGCGCCGCGCCCTCGACGGGTTCGAGGCCCTCGGCGCGGCGCTCGATGCCGACCGGGCCGCGGCCGCCCTGCGGGCGCTGGGCGTCCCCGCCCGTACCGGGGCCAAGGGCGTGGGCCTGCTCACCGACCGGGAGCGCCAGGTCTTGGAGCTGCTGACCGCCGGCCTGTCCAACCCCGAGATCGCCGAGCGCCTGCACGTGAGCCGCAAGACCGCGGCCCACCACGTCAGCCACATCCTCACCAAGCTCGGCCTGCGCAACCGGACCGAGGCCGCGGCCTACGCGGCCACCGTCTCCCGGTAGGTCACCTGCCCGATGCTCGCCGGCTGCGGCAGTCGCATGCTCGGACCATGACCGAGTCGACCGAGACCTTCCAGATCCCCATCGAAGCGGCGGAGATGTACGAGTCGGCCTTCGTGCCCGCCTTCTTCGCCCAGTGGGCCGCCACCCTGTGCTCGGCCGCGGGCGTGGCGCCCGAACGCCGGGTGCTCGACGTGGCCTGCGGGACCGGCATCGTGACCCACACCGCCGCCGACCTGGGGGCCACGGTCACCGGCGTCGACCTCAACGAGGCCATGCTCACCGTGGCCCGCCGGGTCCGGCCCGAGCTCGAGTGGCGCCAGGGCAACGCCCAGGACCTGCCCTTCGACGACGAATCGTTCGACGTGGTGGTGAGCCAGATGGCGCTGATGTTCTTCCCCGACCCGGCCGCGGCCCTGGCCGAGATGGCCCGGGTGGTGGTGCCGGGCGGCACCGTGGCCGTGCTGGTCCCGGGGGCCCTGGAGCATCAGGCGGCCTTCGCGCCCTTCGTCGACATGGCGGCCCGCCATGCGGGGCCCGAGGCGGTCGACCTCCTCACCACCTATTTCCGCTGCGGAGACCTCGACGCCCTGGCCGGCCAGTTGGCCGCGGCGGGGCCGACCGTCACGGCCCACCGCACGGTGGACGGCACCTACCGGGCGCCCAGCGTCGACGCCTTCGTGACCACCGAGGTGGAGAGCACCCCGCTGGTCGAGCGGCTCAGCGCCGAGACCTACCAGCACATCCGGGACGAGGCCCGGGCCGTGCTGGCGCCCTTCACCGCGCCGGACGGCAGCGTCGCCGCGCCCTTCGAGGCGAACCTGGTGGTGGCGGTAGCTTGACCGGATGAGCGACGCGCCCGTCCGGGTCCTCGTGGTGGCGGGCAGCCTGCGCCGGCCCTCGTTCACCCGGGCGGTATGCGATGCCACCGCGGACGCGCTGGCCGCGGCGGGCGCGGTCGTCGACCGCTGGGACGTCGCCGATCCGTTGCTGCCCCTGGCCGATCCCGCCTTCCACCGCGACCCGCGCCGCCATCCCGACCCGGACGTGCGGCGGCTGGTCGAGGCGGCCGACGCGGCCGACGCCTTCGTGGTCAGCACGCCCGTCTACCACGCGTCCTACTCGGGGGCGGTCAAGAACCTGCTCGACCACCTGGGGCTCGCCCAGACGGTGTACAAGCCGGCGTCGGCAGTGGGCCACGGCGGCCGGGTGCGCAGCCCCCAGGCGGTCGACGCACTCCGCGACTCGATGCGGGGCCTGATGGCGGTGGTGCTGCCCACCCAGGTGGTGGCGGCGCTGGGCGACTACGACGACGAGGGCCGGGTGTCCGACCCCGACATCCTGAGCCGGCTCGATCGCTTGGCCCACGAGCTGGTGACGCTCACCGAGGCCATCCGGCCGGCGCGGCATCGGCTCCTGGCCCGCTACGCCTGATGGCCGAAGCGCTCCCGGTGCTGGTGGTGGGAGCCGGCCCCGTGGGGCTGGCCGCGGCGCTGGCGCTGCGGGCGCGGGACCTGCCGGTCGTGGTGCTGGAGGCCGCCCCCGAGGGCCGCCGTCGCCCGGGCAGCCGGGCCATCTTCCTGCACCGCGAGTCGCTGGAGCACCTGGAGGCCATGCGCCCGGGCCTGGGGTGGGACGTGGCTCGCCGGGGCCTGGTGTGGACCACCAAGCGCACGTTCTGGCGGGAGCACCTGGTGTACGAGCGCACCTATCCCCCGCCCTCGCCCGCCCGGCTGCCGCACTCGACCAACCTGTCGCAGGTCGACATCGAGGCCATCGTGTTCGACGCGGCCAAGGCCGCCGGCGTCGAGTTCGCCTGGGAACAGGAGGTGGCCGCCATCACCACGTCCCCGGACGGAGTAGCGCTGAGCACCACCCGGGACCAGGAGTGGCAGGCGCAGTACGTGGTGGGTGCGGACGGGGCGCGCTCCCCCGTGCGGGAGGGGATCGGCGCCACCCTGGAAGGCCCACGGGTCGCCAACTCGTTCGTCATCGTGGACGTGGCCGACGACCCCGACCATCCGCTGGTCCCCGAGCGCGTGTACCACTACGAGCACCCCGCGGTCGGTGGGCGCAACGTGCTGCTGGTGCCGTTCGCGGGCGGCGTGCGGGCCGACCTCCAGCTGGGGCCGAGCGACGACCCGGCCCGCTTCGACGACCCCGAGGAGGTCAAGGCGTGGATCGCCCGGGTGCTGCCCGAGCGCTACGCCGACCGGGTGACCTGGGTGTCGACCTACCGGTTCCACCAGGCCGTGGCCGATGCCTTCACCGACCCCCACCACCGGGTGCTGCTGGCGGGCGAGGCCGCCCACCTGTTCGCCCCCTTCGGCGCCCGGGGCCTCAACTCCGGCATCCCCGACGCCTTGGTGGCCGCCCGCGCCATCCGCCGTGCCCTCGACGCCCCCGCCGCGGCGGCCACCGCAGTGACCGAGGCGGCGAGAACCCGCCGCGAAGCCGCGCTCTACAACCGCAACGCCTCCAACCTGGCCCTGCGCCACATGCAGGCCGACGGCTGGACCGTCCGCCTCCGCCGCCACCTCCACGCCGCCATCGCCCGGCGGGGCCTACGCAGTGGCGCTTGGCTCGACTCCTCCCCCTTCGGCCCCCGAGCCGCCGAGCACCGCACCGACACCGGCTCGTACTAGGTCCAGCCGCGCGGTCGTGGCCGGCGGCTCGACGCCTACCCGGTCAGCCAGCGCGACGGGCGTAGCGCCAGCGGTCGAGTCGCCGGCGGGCCCGCTCCTCCAGCGCCATGCCGCCCTGCGCCTTGTGGATGAAGAAGCGCATGCCGTCGCGGCGCTGGATCACGGACCGGGCCAGGCGGTGGGGATCGGCGGTGCCGTAGGGGTTGGGCCGGTTGCCACCCAGCGCGGCCGAGCGGAAGCGCTCGCGCACCAGGGGCTCGACGTCGGGCGCGGCCAGCACCGCGTCGGGGTAGGCGAAGTGCTCGGCGGTCACGCCCAGCCGCTCCCCGATCAGGTCGCGGGAACGGTCGAGCTCCGACGCCGCCTCCGCCGCGTCGAGCCGGTCCAGCAGGGCGTGGCCGTGGGTGTGCGAGCCGATGGTGACGAGGCCGGTGTCCACCGCCTCGCCGGCGGCCGCCCACGAGAGCGGGCGGCCGCCGCCCGGGAAGGCACGGCCTCGCTCCACATGACCGGTCGCCAGGTAGAACACCGCCGGGATGCGGTGGCGGGCCAGGATGGGCAGCGCCACGTCCACCAGATCGTCGGTGCCGTCGTCGAAGGTGACGACGACGGGGTCGAAGGGCGGGCGTTCGTCCGCCGGCTCGGTCAGGATGTCCAGCCCCTCGTCGAGGGTGACGGCGCGGCCCCGGTCGGCCAGCCACGCCATCTGCGTGTTGAACATGGACGCGGGCATGTCCATCTCGTCGGCAGCGCTGCGC
>JBKPRV010000321.1:0-2756 GCA_046734715.1 Actinomycetota bacterium
GGGCAAGGTCGAGGACGCCATCGATGTGGTGGCGGACGGGTCCATGCCTCCGGACAACTACACCTGGATCCACCGGGGCACCGACCTGAGCGAGGCCGAGGTGGCCACGCTCGCGTCCGCCCTGGCCCAGATGCCCGACGCCGCCGGCGACGACGGTGGCCGGGGCGGCGAAGGCGGGGGCGACGGCGGTGGCGACGACGGAGGTGGTCGGCACGGTGGCGACGACGGCTGAGACCCGGGTGGCGCTGCACCAGCTGGCGGTGCACGTGCTGGCGCGGCGGCGGCATGCGATGACCGGTCGGTTCGGACTGCGCCCCACGCCCGGCGGGCTGGGGACGCCGATGTTCGGTGAGGGCGAGGTCGTGCGGGTCGGCGGCGACGCACTGGTGGTCGAGCGGGACCGCGACGCCTTCGCCGAGCCGATCACCACCCTGGCGCGCGCGGCCGCGCTGGTCCGCGTCGACCTGCACGAGGACTTCTCCGTCGGCCGGGACACGCCCCCGCTGGCCGACCCGGACGCGCCGCTCGGGCTGGAGGAAGCCGCCGTGCGGGAGCTGGGCCAGTGGTGGGCGCTCGGGGCGGTGCTGCTGGATGAGTTGGTCGCCGGGGCTCCGGAGATCGTGGCCACCACCACCGCCCAGCTGTGGCCCGAGCACTTCGACCACGCCTGCGTGGTCACGCTCATCGGCGACGTGAAGGCCTACGTGGGCGCCTCGCCCGGAGACGAGTACGAGCCTGAGCCCTACCTCTACGTCGGCCCCTGGGGACCGGAGCGGCCCGGCGACCCCGCCTACTGGAACGTGCCGTTCGGCGCGGTGCTGCGGCGGGCGGACGTGGGCGACGACCCCCTGGCGTTCCTGCGCCGGGGGATCGAGCTGCTCGCTATGAGCCCTGCAGCCCCGGGTGCTGGCGAGCCAGCACCTTCGTGAGCAGCGTCGGCGGGACCAGCGGGGCGGCATAGGCCGTCACCCGGTTGGCGGCGCCGGGGATCACGTGGGCGCGGCCGTGCTCCAGCCCCTCCACCGCGGCGCGGGCCACCTCGCTCGCCTCCACCCACATGAACGAGGGCAGGGCGGAGTCGGCCTCGGCGGGATCGAACCCGGCGGTCTCGGCGAACTCGGTGCGCACCGGCCCCGGGCACAGCACGGTCACGACGACCCCGTGGCCGCGCACCTCCTCCCGCACCGCCCGGCTGTAGGACACCACGAACGCCTTGGAGGCGGCGTAGCCCGCCTGGCCCGGCAGCGGTTGGAACGCCGCGGTCGACGCCACGTTGAGCAGCCCGCCCCGCCGGCGTTCCACCATGCCCGGCAGGAACAGGCTGGTGAGGTGGGCCAGCGCCTCGACGTTGGTGCGCAGCATCGTGAGCTCGGCCTCGGGATCGTTGCGGTGGACCGGGCCCACCGTGCTCAACCCGGCCGCGTTGACCAGCACCGAGGGCTCCAGGCCCCGCTCGGCCACCGCCTCCGGGATGTGGCGCCGGGCCGCCGCGTCGGTGAGGTCGGCCACCACCACCTCCATCCGCAGGCCGGTGTGCACGGTGCCCAGCTCGTCGGCCAGCTCGCGCAGGCGTTCCTCGCGCCGAGCCACGAGCGTGAGCCCGTGGCCGCGCTGGGCCAGCCGGCGGGCGATCTCGCGGCCGATGCCGGACGACGCGCCGGTGACGACCGCCGTGCGGTCGGCGGCGGGAGTGGGTAGTGGCATGCGCGGATCGTAGGCCGATCGCAACGCGGGCCGATGCCCCACCACCCGGTGCCGGTCCTACCGTGGGCACAGACGAGGAGGTGCCCATGGCCGGGGTCGTGGTGCGCAGGACGGTGGTGTCGGTAGGTGCGCTGACGGGCTTGGCGCTGGCCGTCGGTGTGGTGGCGGTGGTGGTGGCCGGCGTCCCGGTGTGGGTGCCGGCGGCGTTCGCCATCGCGATCGTCGGGGCCCAGTTCGCCTTCGCCCCGGTGCTGATCCGGTGGCTGGTGCCCGCCAACGTGATCCCGCACGACGGGCAGCGCTACCTCACCGACCACCCGGTGGGCGAGCTGGTGGCTCGGCGCTGCGCCGACGCCGGCATCCCGCTGGTGCGGCTCGGCATCGTCGACGACGGCACCCCCAACGCGTTCACGTTCGGGCGCACGCCCCGAAGCGCCCACGTGTGGCTGTCCCGGGGCCTGTTCGAGCGGCTCGACGAGCGCGAGATGGACGCGGTGGTGTGCCACGAGCTGGGCCACGTGAAGCACTGGGACATGGTGGTCATGACCGTGGCCGCGGTCATCCCGCTGGCCCTCTACATGGTCTACGTGGCCACCCGGACGTCCGGCCGGAACGAGGCGCGGGCCGTCGGGCTCGGGGCGCTGGCCGCCTGGTTCGTGTCCCAGTTCCTGCTGTCGGCCGTCGGGCGCGCCCGCGAGCTGGCGGCCGACAAGTGGTCGTGTCGCTGCACTGGCGACGGGGATGCGCTGGCGGCGGCGCTGGTCAAGATCGCCTACGGCGTCGGCGAGGTCGAGGCGGATCGGAAGCGCCGGGCCGCGACGCTGGGCCGCGGTGGCGACCGCCAGGAGCGCCGGGCGCTGCGCCGCGAGGAACGGCGGGCGGGGCGCCTGGGGGCCGTGGGCCTGCTCGGCATCGTGGGCCGGGAGGACGCCAAGATCCCGGACGGGATGCTCGCCCGCCCCGAGGACCTCGACGCGGTGGTGGCCGGGCTGCGCTGGGATCGGCTGAGCCCTTGGTCGCGCTGGGTCGAGCTGTGCTCGTCGCACCCGCTG
>JBKPRV010000322.1:0-3082 GCA_046734715.1 Actinomycetota bacterium
CACCAGATCGGTGATCCGGACCAGATTGGCGTCGTCGCCCGGCTCGACGCTGACCACCCCGTACAGCCTGACCTGGTCGCGCGGCACCTCCAGCAGGGCCACCACGGACCCACCGTGCTTGGCCTGGACCTCCAGCATGGATGCCAGCAGCGGGTCCCGGTGGTCGATCAGGTCGTCGCCGAGCATGACCGCGAAAGGCTCGTCGCCGACGAACACGGCCGCGCACAGCACCGCATGGCCGAGGCCGAGCGGGGCGCCCTGCCGGATGAAATGCACGTCGGCCAGTTCGGCTGGCCGCCGTACCGCCCGCAGCCGTTCGGAGTCGCCCTTCTTCTCCAGCGCCGCTTCCAGCTCCGGCGCCCGGTCGAAGTGATCGGCGAGCGCCTCCTTGCCGCGCCCGGTGATCACCAGGATCTCGGGCAGCCCGGCGCTGACCGCTTCCTCGACGATGTACTGCAGCGCCGGGGTGTCCACCACCGGCAGCAGCTCCTTCGGCACCGCCTTTGTGGCTGGCAGGAACCGGGTGCCCAACCCGGCTGCCGGGATCACTACCTTGCGGGGCGTGCGGTGCGTCAGCTGCGGCATTCCGCGAGGCTAGCCGAAGATGGTGCGGTGCCTGGCGGTGATAGCCCGACTCGGTTGGTGCACCAGGAGAAGGCGGCGTGGCGGGCCCGGCTGCTGGCCGCGCGACGCCGGTTGCCCGCCGCCGAACGGGCCGCCGCCGCTGACGCGCTGGCCGACCAGCTGCTCCGGGCACCGGCGCTGCGCAGCGTCCGGCGGGTGGCGGCGTACGTGCCGGTGGGCCTTGAGCCCGGGTCGCCCGCGGCGCTGGACGTGCTGCGGGAGCGTGGCCTGGTCGTGCTGCTGCCGGTGGTGTTGCCGGATCATGTACTGGACTGGGCGGAGTACGACGGGAGGCTGGTGCCGGCCCGCCATGGGCTCCGCGAGCCAGCCGGCCGCAGGCTGGGCTCCGGCTCGCTGACCAGCGCGGACGTGGTGCTGGCCCCAGGACTGGCGGTGGACCGTCGAGGTACCCGGCTGGGTCGTGGCGCCGGCTACTACGACCGGGCGCTGGCCGGCCTCCGCGGCGTGCCCGTGGCCGTGCTGCTCTACGACACCGAGCTCGTCGAGGCCGACCTGCCGGTCGAGCCACATGACCGGCCGGTAACCGCGGCCGTTACCCCCCTCCTCGGCTGGGTGGATCTCAGCTAACCTGTTAGCAGTCGGATGGTGTGAGTGCCAACAGGAGGTCGGCGTGCCGACGTACCAGTACGCCTGCTCGGAGCCCGAGTGCGGGCACCAGTTCGAGGCAGTGCAGTCTTTCTCGGACGCCGCGCTGACCGCCTGCCCGGTGTGCGAGGGCAGGCTCCGCAAGGTCTTCTCGGCGGTCGGTGTGGTCTTCAAGGGCTCCGGCTTCTACCGGACCGACAGCCGGGCCGCCGCCAACGGTAAGAAGGAGGGTGAGTCCTCCTCGAACGGGTCGTCCGCCGCCAAGGTCGACGCGAAGCCGGCGCGCTCCGGCGCGGACGGGTCCGCCGGCGGTTCGTCGGGGCGGTCATCGTCGAAGGGTTCATCGTCTTCTCCTGGTGGAGGGGCGGCGCGGGCGGCCGCCAGCTAGTCTGGCGATCCGTGAGGAAGCCCAATTCGCGGTCGTACTGGGACGAAGCTGCGCTAACGGACCCTTATTGGCACATTGCGACCAGTGCTGATGGTGACGCTGAGCGTTTCTACGCGGCAGGTGCCGCCGAGACCGACGCGCTGCTGGCGCTGTGCGGGATCGTTGCGGACGAGGGCAGGTCGGTGCTCGAGATCGGCTGTGGTGCCGGCCGGATGACGCGGCGGCTGGCTGAGCTGTTCGGCCAGGTCCTCGCCCTGGACGTCTCCGCGGAGATGCTCAAGCGCGCGAGGGAGGCGCTCGCAGCCAAGGACAATGTCGGGTTCCTCCAGGGCAATGGCGTCGATCTGTCCGGCGTCGCCGACCGGTCGGTGGACCTGGTGTTCTCCTACATCACGCTGCAGCACGTGCCGACCGTCGGGGGCCAGCTCAGCTACGTGCGGGAGACCGCGCGCGTGCTTCGCCCGGGTGGCCAGGCTGCATTGCAGGTGCGCGCGAACGGACCGGTGCCCGTCGCGCTGGACCTGGCCGGTCACGTGCTGCACGCCATGCAGGGACGCCACACCTTCCGGCGGGAGTGGCGCGGCGCACGGGTCCCGGAGGCCGATCTGTTGACCGCGGCGCGCTGCCGGGGAGCCCGGGTGCGGTTGCTCCGGAACGGGGTTCGGCACACATGGTTATTGATGAACGCCCCGACCGCCTAGGTCTGTCAAACCGCTGTCCACAGGCCGCTGCGTTATCCACAGGAGCTGTGCTGCCTGCTGCGTCGGGGGCGAACGCGGCCTAGCGTTCGCGCCATGAGATCGGTACGAATGCCGCCGAGTGCACGGGCCCGGTTGCTGCGGCGGGCCCGTGCGGGGCTTGCCGGCCTGCTGCTGGTGCTGGCCGGGTTGATGGCCATGCCGCGGCCGCCTGAGTCCATGGGTCGGGGCGGCGTCGAGATCCTAGTCGCGGCTCACGACATGGCCGGCGGTGTGCTGACGGCAACGGATCTGCGGACCGCACGGTTGCCGGCCGCCGCCGTGCCGGCGGGCGCGCTGTCAGCGGAGGGATCGGCGGTCGGGCGGATGCTGGCCGGCGCGGTGCGGCGGGGCGAGCCGTTGACCGACGCCCGCGTGGTCGGGCCCGGGTCGGCTCGCCTTGCCGGCGGTCCTGGCTCGGTGGCAGCTCCCATCAGGGTGGCCGACGCGGCAATGGCGGGCCTGGTCCATCCCGGCGATCGGGTGGATGTGGTCGCGGTGACCGGATCCGGTGGGACATCGACGGTGGCCACCGGAGCCGAGGTCCTCGCCGTTCCACCCATGCCGGACGGCGACCCCGAAGGCGGTGCGCTGATCGTGCTGGCCGTGCCCGAGTGGGCCGCGGCGCGGGTGGTCGCCAGCGCGCTGGAAGCCCGCCTGGCCATTACTCTTCGGGCACCTTGAGGCGCGAGAGACCCGTCGAGGGAAGGACTTCACCATGCTGAGG
>JBKPRV010000323.1:0-7937 GCA_046734715.1 Actinomycetota bacterium
CGAGACCGGGCTGCCCGCCCGCTACTACATCCCCAAGAGCGACGTCCGCATGGACCTGCTCCAGGCGACGTCGTTCCACACCACCTGCCCGTTCAAGGGCGAGGCGTCCTACTGGAGCGCCGAGGTGGGGGGCGAGCGGCACGACGGCATCGTGTGGGCCTACGAGGAGCCGATCCCAACGGCGGCCGCCATCGCCGGGCACCTGTCGTTCTACCCGGACCGCACCGAGATCACGGTGGACGGCGAGACCCTCGGCTCGTAGCGCTGCGGACCTCATCGGAGTAGCCGCTCGACGACCCGCGAAGCTCGCCGACGTGTCCTCGGCCCAACGCTCGACCCCGTCCACCACCAGGGTCGCGGAAATCGACGCCGTCGACGATTACGGCCGCCATCGGGCGAGACCGACCACGGCGCCGAGTGGCGCAAGCAGTGCCGTGGCGACGACAGCGACCACCCCGAGCGAGTTGTCTCCCCACGTCCAGGCGGCCATGGCGAGGCCGGCTCCGAGGAGGAGCAAGGTGAGCGTCGTGATGACATGTTGTCGGGTCGCCGCCGCGGCGCCGGCAGCCAGGATGAGCACGACCCCCGGTACGGCCGCTGCGGCCCAGAGGCGGCTGGCGGCGTCGGCGTCGGTCAGCAGCGCGGGCGCGGCCGCGAGAAACGCGATCGTGGCGCCGAGCAGGAGCAGCACGGGTAGCCAGAACGTCGCGGATCGGTTCAGCCATGCCCATGTGAGCAGCCTCGCCGTTCGACGGGTTGCACCGGCGACCGCCTGCAACATCGGCGTCCTCTCGGCGTTGTAGGGCGCTGCTCGCAGTGCGGCGCCCGTGAGTCTCCGGAGCAGGACCTTCTCTCGCTTGACACGCGGGTTCGTGAGCGTCTCGGTGCCGACGCGGTAGTCGCGGGCGCGTTCGCGAGCATCGTCGGGGCTGAGTCCATCCACCGTGGCCCCTTCGGCGGTGTCGGCCGCCTGGTCGGTCGGCCGCTCGGAGGGGCAGTTCTGCGCGAACACCTGCCATTGCCGGGTGGCGGTGATCGCATCGCGTAGGCGGCCGACCTCGAGGCGGTCGATCTCCGCGGTCCGGTCGACCCCATCCGCACGCCTCGTGAGCGCGAGGGCGGCCTCGGCCTCGGCCCGGATGCCTTGCTCACGAGGACCCCACACGTTCTTCTCGAGGAACGTGACCCAATCGCCGTCGGGGACATCGACGGCGAGGACGAGGGCCTTGAGCTGGGCGAGAAGCGCCTCGCTGTCGTTCGCTCTCCCGGCCGCCCCGAACAGCGATGCCGGGGTGACCAGCAGCTCGACGAGCGTGGGGACGGCGTCGAGCCGTCCCCACATCCAGTCGTTCTCGCGCCAGTGCCTGCGGAGAAAGGCGGAGAAGTTCTTGAGGTCGTTCCCCGCGAGCTTGTTGTCCGGCGGGATGAAGTCCGGGCGTTGGGGAGGCTTCTCCAGGAGCTGTTCGAACGCGGACGCGATCGGCGTCTTGTTGTCCGACGAGAGCTGCACGTAGTCGACCTGGCCGGAGGCCGGGGCGCCGACGAGAGCCTCCGCGAACGTTGCTATCTCGAGGGCCGCGAGGTGGGTCGTGGTGATCGTGGCGTGCTGCCCATCGCACATCGCGCGATGCACCCAGGCACCTGGAGGCGCGTCCGGCGGCGGTTCCGCCCCGCCGCCGCTGATCATGCCGAGCGAGTTGGCGCAATCGAGAATCACGTCATCGAGCAGCACGTCGCGCAGATTGCGGCCGTCGGGTGGAGACACGATCGGTCGATCGTGGGCGAGGTCGTCGAGGCCGTCGAGCAGACGAGCGCGCAGGCCGTCGAGGCTGGCGGTGCCCTCACCGTTGCAGCGCTCCAGGACGGCCGACACGTCGTCCTGGGACAGCGCGAGGAACTCGTCGACCGTACGGAGCGCCTCTCGCGCCGAGCGTCCGGGGTCACATGTGGCAATCGTGACCCAGGCGAGCCGCCGGATCCGCTCGGCCAGCTCGGTCTGGATGAGCAGTGCCTCGTACAAGCGGCCCTTGACTTTGCCGGCGTCCGGGTGATCCTCGCCTTCCAGGTAGCGGGCCCAGTCCAGCAGCAGCCGGATCTGGCGAGTGACGGGCCGCACGCCCTCACGAATGGCGCTCGCCGGATCGTCCGAGAGCCTCTGCGCGAACTCGTCGGCCAGTTGGGCGTCGAACGTCGCCACGTCGTGTGGGTCCTGGTAGGAGAGCGGCGCTCGCCACCGACGGTCATCGATGCACTCCACTCTTGGGAACGGGTCCTCGCCGAGCACTGTGACGGGGTCTTCGAGGAGACGCCGGACGACCTGCGCGTCGTACTCGGCGCGTTGCAGCCGGTACGTCGGGTAGGCCTCTCCCGCACAGCGACGCAGCTCTTCGCGGTTCGTGACGCCGCCCAGGACCATCCGGCGGAGCCGCCGGCTCCGCAGCACGAGCCGGTTGTGCCCGGACAGCAGATCGAGGTCTTCTCTGATCGTCTCCGGACGGACCCGGGAGCGGACGATGCCCGTGATGACGGCTGCGGTGCTCCGCAGCGCGGCGAGATCCGTTCTGGACTCGGGTCGCGCTCCTCCCTCGCCTCCGGGACGGATGTAGACCAGGACCCGCCGGGTTGGCATGTCGGCGGGCGCTTCCGCTATCGCGGTGATCGCTCGGCCCAGCGGGATGTTGTCGAGCACGCCGCCGTCCACTGCCACGAAGTCGCGGTCGTCCGAGCGAGCATCGCCGAGTATCCCTGCCATGTCGACGTCCAGCCCAACGGCGTCGCCCGGGGCGGCGGAGAACGACTTCCGGCGGCGGGCGGAGAGCTTGGCGCCCTCGAAGGCGAAGGGGAACGACGATGTGGCGCGAGCTGCCAGGGCCAGCTGTGACGACACCCGGGGAACCGCGGCGGGATCGTCGGGGAAGTCCGTCATCCACCCGGGACCGCGGTGACGGAAGCGCAACGTGCTGGCGTAGCGCTCGTCGTCGCCCACGTCGAGGAGCTTGTCGTGTGGTCCACGCAGAGCGGGTTCGACGAGCGTCGTGGTGAGCGTGAGGTCGACCCTCGCTCCGCCGTCGGGGGCTTGCTCGATGGCATCTCGGATCCGCTGCTCGAGCAGCCCGCACAGCTTGGTGAAGAAGTAGCTGTCGCCGAGCAGCAGCGATGCGCCGTCGTCGCCCTCGGTGCGGATCATCTCTCCGAGATCTCCGATGTCCAGCCAGGCGCGGCGCAGTTGTCCCAGATCGAAGCCGTACACCTGCGCGGCGGCGTAGACGACCCCGTTGAGCCCTCCGGCGCTGGCGCCGGCCATGATGTCGACGACCACAGAGCTGTAGCCGGACCACTCGGTAAGGCGATTCCAGAACGTCGATCTGGGGTTGCGCGCCGCGCCGCCGCTCGCCCGCAGCTCCTCGATCTCGGCGCAGGTACCGCCGATCCATACCGCCAGACTGACGCCGCCCCGCATGCCGAGCGCGAGTCGCAATTCCCGATCGGTGCCCATCCCGTCCCCTCCGTCAGCGTCTGTCCGAGCAGAGGTTTGCCCACCACATTCTTGCCCACACGGACCTTCGCGACTACGGATCGAGCGAGATGCAGCTCCTCGGGCACAGCCTCCGCGGTGGTCGACGCTGTGGCCGAATTGAGCCCGATGCACGGACGATCGGGCTAGTCGTACTTCACGAGCTGGACCTCGAGGCCGCCCGGCTGCCGGAGGAACGACGTGTACATGCGGGCGAAGTCGCGCCGGTGGGGCGCCTCGCGAGACTCCATGCCCGCCTTGACCAGGCTCTCGTGCGCGCTGTCCACGTCGTCGGCGCGGAAGCCGAGATGCCGGAAGTGGACGTCCGAATCGTCGGATCGGCTCAGCTCCATCTTCAGTCCCGACACGGGGTCGGCGATGAGTGCGAAGCCCTCGAAACGGCTTTCTACGACCATGCCGAACGCAGCGGTCAATCGCTCGACCTGTTCATCCAGGTCGGGCACGGTCAGGGCGATGTGGTCGATCCCGGGAGTGATCATCTGCATCCTTCCTTCGAACCAACGACTTATATCAATCTGATTTGATGCATAGCAAGGGATCAGTATGGCTTGCCCGGTCCTGCTCGGCGGCCGCCCATAATCCTCGTTCTGTCAAGTTGGCGGTGAGATCGGCGAAACAGCGGGTCCAATGGATCAGCGTGATGAACGGATAAGCGGTATCACCGGGCGAGGTCGACGAAGGCGGCGGCGAAGGGTTGCCAGGTCTGCTCCAGCTCGGCGGCCGCCTGGCGGATCGCCTCGATGGCCTCCTGTGCGCCGGGCCGGGGCCGGTCGTCGGCGGCCCAGGCGGCCACCGTGTCGGCGTCGACCTCCGGGTGGAACTGGATGCCCCAGGCCGCCTCGCCGACCCGGATGGCCTGGCTCACGCCCTCGGGTGTCTCCGCCAGCGTCACGGTGTCCGGTGGGAGCTCCAGGGCGATGTCGTTGTTCCACTGCACCGCCCGGCCGCCCGCTCGTACGCTTGCGAACAAACGTTCGCTTCTGGCGGCGTCGGTGAGCCCGATCTCCAGGAGGCCCATCTGCTTGCCCGCCGGGTTGCGTCCCGCTACGCCCCCGCAGGCAGCCACGAGCAGCTGGTGGCCCAGGCAGACGGCCAGGGTCGGCGTGCCCTGGTCCACGGCGGCGCTCAGCAGGTCCCGGGTGGCGGGCAGCCACGGGTGCCGGTCGTCGTCGCCGGTGGCGCTCATCGACCCGCCCAGCACGATCAGGCCGTCGGCCTCCCCCGGGCCCGGTAGCGGGTCGCCTGCGTAGGGCCGGTGGACCCGCAGCGAGGCGCCGGCCGCGCTGAGCCACGCGTCGAGGAGGCCGAGCGGGCAGCCCTTTTCGTGTTCGACGACGGCAAGAGCGGGCAGACCCGAGACCCTACCTGGCCTTTCCCCATGCGAGAATGACTCGGATGCACCCCGCGTCCTCTCCCCCGATGCTTCGTGCCGCGGGCCTGACCATGACCTACCCGAATGGGGTGACTGCCCTGGCCGGGCTCACGGTCGACGTGCCGCGCGGCTCAGTAGGGCTGGTCGGCGCCAACGGTGCGGGCAAGACCACGCTGTTCCGGCTGATGCTGGGGCTCATGCGGCCCACGCACGGCGTGCTGGAGGTGGCCGGGCACCGGATCGACTCCGACCCCGTGGCGGTCCGTAGCCGCCTGGGCTACATGCCCGAGCACGACTGCCTGCCCCTCGATCAGACCGCGGCCGACGTGGTGTCCAGCTTCGGCGAGCTGGCCGGGCTGCCGGCCCGGGCCGCCCGCCAGCGGGCCTCGGACGTGCTCGACCTGGTGGGGCTGGACGAGGCCCGCTTCCGGCCCGTGGGCGGCTTCTCCACCGGCATGCGCCAGCGCACCAAGCTGGCCCAGGCGCTGGTCGCGGACCCCGAACTGGTGCTGCTGGACGAGCCCACGGCCGGGCTGGACCCCCTGGGCCGGGAGGAGATGCTCGAGCTGGTCGGGCGCCTGGCCGGGTTCGGCATCTCCGCCATCCTCGCCACCCACCTGCTCGACGACGTGCAGCGGGTGTGCCAGAACGTCGTGATGGTCGACCGGGGGCACCTGGTGCTGGCCGGGCCCATCGACCAGCTCATGCAGACCACCGGCTACATGCGGGTCGAGGTGGACGGGCGCGACGACGCCGTGCCCGCGCTGGCCCAGGCGCTGGCGGGCCAGGGCGTCACCACCACCCCGGTCGACGACCATCACATCGACGTCGACACCCAGGTCCACGGCGACGTGACCTTCGACCTGGTGCGCGACGCAGTGGCCGACCTCGGCCTGCGGCTCTATGCGGTCTCGACCCGCCACCGGTCGCTCGACGACGTCTTCCTCCAGGAGGCCTACCGGTGACCGCACTGCAGCAGGCCGCAGCCGGCGCGGTCTACGACCGCGGCTACCGGCCGTATTCCGGCCCCCGGGGCGGCCGCCGGGAGGCCACGCTGGCGCTGTGGCGGCTGTCGGTGCGCCGGGCGCTGGGCGTGCGCCGGCCGTGGCGCCAGAAAGTGTTCCCGTGGACGCTGCTGGGCCTCGCCACCATCCCCGCCATCGTCAATGTCGGTGTCGCCTGGGTCATCCGAAACAACCCCGTGGAGATGGCGGGCTTCGAGTTCATCACCTACCGGGACTACGTGGGCGTCTCGACGGTGCTGATCCTGTTCGTCGCCCTCACCGCTCCCGACGTGGTGTGCCCGGACCGGGCCCAGCGGGTGCTGCCGCTGCTGTTCTCCCGGCCGCTGACCGGGGTCGACTACGTGGCGGCCAAGGTGGGGGCCATCTTCTTCATCGTCTTCGGGTTCTCGTTCCTGCCCCAGGTCGTGCTGTTCGTCGGCCAGATGCTGGTGAGCGAGGACGGGGCGCTCAGATACTTCACCGACCACGCCGAGGTGCTGTGGCAGGTGCCGATCGCGGTCGCCCTGCTCGCCCTGTTGTACGCGGCCGTCGGGGTGGCCCTGGCGTCGCTCACCGACCGGCGCATCGTCGGCGGCGTCGCCATCATGGGGCTCGCCTTCGTGACCTCGGCGGTGGCCGGCATCGTGGTCGACGCCAGCCAGGGCGAGGGCACGCCGCTGGCGGTCATCGGCATCTTCTTCGTGCCGCTCGACCTGAGGGACCTGGTGTTCCTCGGCCACCTGCATCCCGTGGACTCCGGGCTCTCCGGCGTGGAGGGCGGCGGCCTGATCGCCATCGTGGCCTACTCGGTGTACGTGATCGCGGCGTTCTCGCTGCTGCTGTACCGCTACCGCGAGGTCGACCTGTGACCACCAGCGCTCCGCCTCCCCCGGCGCCCGTGCCCCTGCCGCCTGCGGCCCCTCCGACCCACCTCGACCCGGCGTTCGTGCCCGACCCCACGGTGGTGGTCCGCCAGGCGTCGGTGTGGTTCGGGCAGAAGGTGGCGCTCACCGAGCTGTCGTGCTCGTTCGGCCCCGGGGTGACCGGGCTGCTGGGCCCCAACGGCGCCGGCAAGACCACGCTGATGCGAGCCATCACCGGGCTGCTCGCCCTCAACGACGGCGAGGTCGAGGTGATGGGCCGCGACCCCCACCGCGACCGCGACGTGCAGCGGGCCGTCTCGCTGGTCCCCGAGGACGAGGCGGTCCCGCCCGCGCTCACGGCTCGCCAGCTGGTGCGCTACACCGCGGCGCTGCACCGGGTGGAGGACCGCTCGCTGCCCGACCGCTGCCTGGCGACCGTCGGCCTGCTGGAGGTGGCCGACCGCAAGCTGCGCGGGTTCTCCAAGGGCATGCGCCAGCGGGCCAAGGTGGCCTCGTCGCTGGTCACCATGCCCCGAGTGCTGGTGCTGGACGAGCCGCTCAACGGCGCCGATCCGGTGCAAAGGGTGGCGCTCATCAACCTGTTCCACGCGCTGGGCGACCAGGGCCGCACGGTGATCGTGAGCTCCCACGTGCTGCACGAGGTGGAGCGCCTGGCCTCCCGCCAGATCGTGATGATCCGCGGCCGCCTGGCCGCGGCCGGCGACCACCGGGCCATCCGCGACGGTCTGGCCAACCGGCCCCGGTCGGTGCTCGTGCGCACGCCCGCGGCCCGGGCGCTGGCCTCCGCCCTGGTGGCCTCGGACACGGTGCGCGGCGTGGCGGTCGACGGCTCCACCGTGGTGGTCACGTCCGATCGCGCCGGCGAGATGGCCGCGGTCCTGCCCGTGGTGGCCCGGGACCTGGGCGCCCGCCTGCTGGAAGTGCGGCCCATGGACGACTCGTTGGAGAGCACGTTCCGGGAGCTGCTCCGGTGACCACCACTCCCCCGCCTCCCCCCTCTCCCCCGTCGCCGGCGACCGGCCCGGCCGACGGTCACCCGCCCACCTGGGTCGCACGCCCCGGGCCGCCGGCCGAGGCGCCGGTCGACGGTGTGGAGCGGCCGCCGCCCCCGCCCCCGGCCCCGCCGGCGCCGCAGTCAGGGC
>JBKPRV010000324.1:0-2276 GCA_046734715.1 Actinomycetota bacterium
CCAGCGCCGCCTCGACGCCAAGAAGCGCGCCGGGGACGTCAAGCGCTCGCGCTCGTGGCGCCCCGGCGACGACTGAACCGGGCGGTCAGCCGCCGTCGAGCCGGGGGCGCAGGTAGTCGACCAGGCCGTCGATCGGTACCCGCTCCTGGGCCATCGTGTCGCGGTCGCGCACGGTGACCGCGTGGTCGTCCAGCGTGTCGAAGTCGATGGTCACGCAGAACGGCGTGCCCAGCTCGTCCTGGCGGCGGTAGCGCCGGCCGATCGCCTGGGTCTCGTCGTAGTCGCACATGTAGTGCGGCTGCAGCAGGGCGAGCACCTCGGTGGCCGGTGCCGACAGCTCGGGCTTCTTGGACAGGGGCAGCACCGCCACCTTGTACGGCGCGATCCGGTGATGGAAGCGCAGCACGGTGCGCACCTCGCCCTGCCCCTGCCCTTCGCGCGCCACCGCTTCCTCGTCGTAGGCGGCCATGAGGAAGGCCATGGCGGTGCGGGTGGCGCCGGCGGCCGGCTCGATGACATGGGGCACGTAGCGCTCGCCGGCGGCCTGGTCGAAGTACTCCAGCCGCTCGCCCGAGTGGGCTGCGTGCTGCCTCAGGTCGTAGTCGGTGCGGTTGGCGATGCCTTCGAGCTCGTCCCAGCCCCACGGGAACAGGAACTCCACGTCGCTCGTCCCCACCGAGTAGTGCGAGAGCTCGTCCTCGTCATGGGCCCGCAGCCGGAGCATGCTCTCGGGGATCCCCAGGTCGCGGTACCAGGCCAGCCGCTGGGCGCACCAGTACTCGTACCAGCGCGGCCCCTCGTCCGGCGGCACGAAGTACTCCATCTCCATCTGCTCGAACTCGCGGGTGCGGAACACGAAGTTGCCCGGCGTGATCTCGTTGCGGAACGACTTGCCGATCTGGGCGATGCCGAACGGCGGGCGCTTGCGCGAGGTCTCCAGGACGTTCTTGAAGTTGGTGAACATGCCCTGGGCCGTCTCCGGCCGCAGGTAGACCTCGGCGCCCGCGCCCTCCACCGGGCCGGCGTAGGTCTTGAACATGAGGTTGAACTGCCGGGCCTCGGTGAAGCTGTGCTTGGACCCGCACTTCGGGCACACCTCGAGGTCGGTTAGCTTGTCCAGCCGGAAGCGCTCGCGGCACACCTTGCAGTCGACCAGCGGGTCGGTGAAGTTCTTGAGGTGGCCCGACGCCTCCCAGATGGCCGGAGGCGACAGGATGGCGGCGTCCAGGCCGACGACGTCGTGGCGCAGCTGCACCATCGAGCGCCACCAGGCGTCCTTGACGTTGCGCAGCAGCAGCACGCCCACCGGCCCGTAGTCGTAGGTGGAGCGGAAGCCGCCGTAGATCTCGGCCGAGGGGAACACGAAACCGCGCCGCTTGCACAGGTTCACGACCTTGTCGAACAGGTCTGACACGGCAGGGGTGGGGGCCTCGGACATGGCGGTCCAGTGTACGGACCGCCGGCGACGTCCCCGAACCCGATTCGCCCAGGGGGAGGGGCACGACGGCGCGTGGGCGGTGCTAGAACGAACGCCCGTGACCGCCTATCAGTATCCGCCGGCCGCCAGCCCGTACCCGGTGGCCTCGCCGGCTGATCCGACGGCCGTCATGGGCCGTCGCAGCGTCGCCTGGATCATCGACGTGCTGCTGTTCTTCCTGGTCGCCTCGTTCTTCGGGCCGACGCCCCTCAGCCCGTTCGCGTTGTACGAGAAGGTGCCTTCCGGCTTCGACTACGGCGACGCGTGCAGCCAGATCTACGACCGCGGCGACGACGTAGCAGCGTGCCAGGAGTACTTCGGCCGCGCCTACTACATCGACAACACCGACGCGATCGTGGCGTCGCTGGTGACGCTGGCGTACTTCCTGCTGATCCCGGTGCTGCTGCAGGGCCTCAAGGGCTTCACCCCGGGCAAGGGCATCATGGGCGTGCGGGCGGTGGACGAGCAGGGGCAGGTCCCGGGCATCGGCAAAGCCCTGGTGCGCTCGCTGATGTGGATCGTCGACGCCGCGCCCTGGGTCATCCCCCTCGTCGCGCCGATCGTCGCCTTCACCTCCAAGGGGCACCGCCGGGTGGGCGACATGGCCGCCAAGACGTTCGTGATCGGCAAGGCGGACATGGGCCGGCCGGTCACCGTCGCCGGCCTCACCACCGCGTACTCCGCGGGCTACGGCATGCCCGGTGGCTACCCGCCACCCGGCCAGCCCGGCCAGCCGGGCCAACCGGGCCGGGCCCCGTGGGACCAGCCCGCCCCCGGCGGCGCGGCTCCGGTACCCGGC
>JBKPRV010000325.1:0-4795 GCA_046734715.1 Actinomycetota bacterium
GATCAAGGAGCTGTCGCTCGTAGGCGTGATCGTGGTGATGCTGGTGCTGTTCAGCTTCCTGGTCGACGACTACCTCGGCGGCCGGTTCTTCAATCGGGTCACGACCAGCGTGGCCATCACCGCCGTCCTGGCGGTCGCCCAGACCATCGTCATCATCACCCGCAACATCGACCTGTCCGTCGGCTCGATCGTGGGCGTGTCCGCCTACATCACCGGCGAGTACGTGCGGGACCACCCGTCGTCGTCCGCCCTCGTGGGCATCGCGCTCGCCCTCGGGATCGGGCTGCTGCTCGGGGCGATCAACGGGACCATCGTGGCCTGGGGCCGGGTCCCCGCCATCGTCACCACGCTGGGCACGCTCGCCATCTACCGGAGCTGGCTCGTGTCCCACGGCGAGGGGCGCACGATCACCGCCGACTCGCTGCCGTCGTGGGTGGTCGAGCTGCCCAACCGCACCGTGTTCAGCGTCGGTGAGCTCGACGTCCGGCTGATCTTCGCCGTCGTGGTGGTCATCGTGGTGGTGCTCCAGATCGCCATGCAGCGCCTGCGCTGGGGCCGACGGCTCTACGCCATCGGGTCCAACCCCGACGCGGCCACGCAGGCCGGGCTGCCCACCCGGCGGCTGGTGTTCAGCGCCTTCTGCGCCTGCGGCGCGCTGTCGGGGCTCGCCGGGTTCCTGTTCCTCGCCCGGTTCGGCAACATCACCGTGGTCGCGGGCCAGGGCCTGGAGCTCGACTCCGTGGCCGCCGCGGTGGTGGGCGGCGTGAGCGTGCTCGGCGGCTCCGGCACGCTCGTCGGCGCCTTCCTGGGCGCGGTGCTCATCGACGTGCTCGACCAGAGCCTGGTGCGGGTGCCGCAGGTCAGCGAGTTCTGGCGCAACGCCATCCTCGGGGCGCTCATCCTGGCCGCCGTGGTCGCCGACGCCGCCATCGGGCGGCGGTTCCGGCGCCGCTGGTCGGCGGAGGCCCGCCCCCACACCCGGGTGGAGCCGGCCGAGGAGAGGGAGCCGACTCATGCGTAACTGGTCGCGGGAGCGCAGCTGGGAGGTGCTGCTGGCGCTGATCCTGGTGGGGACGATCGTCTACAACGCCACGCAGTCCGACGTCTACGTCGACGTCGACAACTTCGTGAACATCTTCCGGCTGTCCATCGAGAAGGTCATCATCGCCGTGGCCATGACGTTCGTGATCGTCAGCGGCGAGATCGACCTCTCGGTGGCGTCGGTCATGGCCTTCTCGGCGTGCACGCTGGCCTTCGCCTACGACGCCGGCGTGCCCTTCTGGCTCGCCATAGTGCTCGCGTTGGTGATGGCGGCCGCGGCCGGGCTGCTGCAGGGCTGGGTCATCGCCAGCACCGGGATCTCGTCGTTGGTGGTCACGCTGGCCGGGCTGATCGGGTTCCGGGGCGCGGCTCGGGTGCTGCTGGAGGACCGGTCGATCGGCGACTTCCCCGACTGGTTCGGGGACGTGGGTCGCGCCGATTTCATCGGCCCGCTGCCGTTCGGGCTCGTGCTGTTCCTGGTGCTGCTGGTGCTCGGGGGCATCGTCCTGCACCGCTCGGTCGTCGGGCGGCGGCTGTACGTGATCGGCGACAACGCCGAGGTGGCGCGGTTCTCCGGCATCGACGTCGCCCGCACCAAGGTGCTGCTGTTCACCGCCTCGGCCTTCGTGGCCGGCGTGGCCGGGGTGCTGTTCGCGGCCCGCCTCGGCTCGGTGCGGGCCAACATCGGCGAGGGCTTCGAGCTCGACATCATCACCATGGTGCTGCTCGGCGGGGTCAGCATCTTCGGCGGCTCGGGGACGCTGCTCGGCGTGGCCCTGGCCATCGGCATCGTCCTGAACCTGCGCAACGGGCTCGGCCTGGCCAACGTCGAGTCCAACACGCAGACCGGCGTGATCGGCGTGCTGCTGATCGTGTCGGTGCTCGCCCAGAACGTGCTCGACCGCCTGCCGCTCCGCCGGAGCGGCGCGGACGCGCAGGAGGCGGCGGCATGACACAAGACCTGCGTCGGGGGCGGACCTCGACGAGAGGGAGGGGGAATATGAGACCACACAAGCTGATCGCGGCCCTGGCGTGCCTGCTGCTCTTCGCAGCCGCCTGCGGTGACGACGACGACACCGAGTCCAATGCGTCGGGCTCGGACTCCGGCGGCAGCGCCGGGGAGTCCGTCACCATCGAGGGCGGCGACGACATGGAAGCGATCCTGTTGCCCAAGTGCACGGGCATCGCCGTGTTCGACCAGGCCAACGAGGGCGCCCAGGAGGCGGCCGAGGAGCTCGGCACCTCGGAGCCCGAGTTCCTGGGCCCGTCCACCTGTGAGGATCCGACCGGCCAGATCGAGACCATGACCAACGCCGCCACCCAGGGCGTCGACGCCGTCATGATCTCCAACAACGCCGGCGAGCAGATCCAGTCGGGCGTGGACGCCGCCACCGACGCCGACGTGTCCGTGGTGAGCTGGGACTCGCCCATCCCGTCGGGCGAGGGCGAGAGCCTGTTCGTCGCCCAGGTCGACTTCGACGAGACCGGGGTGGTCATGGCCGACATGGCCCTCGACATCCTCGGCGACGAGGGCGGCCAGCTGGCCATCCTGTCGGCGTCACCCGACGCGTCCAACCAGAACGCCTGGATCGAAGCGTTCAACACCGCTCTCGAGGACGAGAAGTACGCCAACCTCGAGCTGGTCGACACCGTCTACGGCAACGACGACTCGGACGAGTCCTACAACCAGGCCCTCGGCCTCATCGACTCGCACCCCGACCTCAAGCTGATCATGGCTCCCACCACGGTGGGCATCGCCGCCGCGGGCAAGGCCATGACCGACGAGGGCCTGTGCGATCAGGTCAAGGTGTCCGGGCTCGGGCTCCCCGAGGAGATGCGCGAGTACACCGAGAGCGGGTGCGCCCCGGAGTTCGCGCTGTGGAGCTTCGTCGACCTCGGCTACCTCACCTACTACGCCACCTACGGCATCGCCACCGGCCAGTTCGAGGCGGTCGAGGGCCAGAAGTTCACCGCCGGGCGCATGGGCGAGTACACGATCGAGAAGGACCCCACCCGTGACAACGGGCTGCGCATCGTGATGGGGCCGTTCACGGTGTACACCGAAGACAACATCGACGAATGACCGGGGGGCGCCGGGGCGGTGGGCGCCACCGCCCCGGCCCGTCCCCGGCCCCAGGAGGACGTGGCGGTGCACCGCATCGGGTTCACGCTCAAGGTCAGGCCCGACAGGCTGGACGAGTACCGGGCGCGGCACGCGGCCGTGTGGCCCGACATGCTCGACGCGCTGCGGCGGGCCGGCTGGCACAACTACTCGCTGTTCCTGCGCCAGGACGGCACCCTGTTCGGCTATGTGGAAACGCCCGACGGGTTGGACGCGGCCCGGGCGGCCATGGCCACCGAGCCCGTCAACGACCGCTGGCAGGCCGAGATGGCGCCGTTCTTCGAGGGCGATGGCGGGCCGGCCGACACGATGATGGCGGAGCTGGAGGAGGTGTTCCACCTTGACTGAGGCGCCGGCCGGCGCCGCGCCGGTGGAGGCGCTGCTGGCGCGGTCGCACGAGCTGGGGTCCGACCCGCGGGTCACCAACTACGGCGGGGGCAACACCTCGAGCAAGGTGAGCGAGACCGACCCGGTCACCGGGGATCCGGCCGAGGTGCTGTACGTGAAGGGGTCCGGCGGCGACCTCGGCACGCTGCAGGCCGCCGGGCTCGCCACGCTCCGGCTCGACCGGGTCCGCGCCCTGCGCGGGGTCTACCGGGGCGTCGAGCACGAGGACGAGATGGTGGCCGCCTTCGACCACTGCCGCTGGGGCATCGGCGGCGCCGCGCCCTCCATCGACACGGCCATGCACGCGCTGGTCGACGCGCCCCACGTCGATCACCTGCACCCCGACGCGGTCATCGCCCTCGCGGCGGCGGCCGACGGCGAAGCACTCACCAAGGAGTGCTACGGCCGGGACCTGGCCTGGGTGCCGTGGCGCCGGCCCGGGTTCGAGCTGGGGCTCCAGATCGCGGCGCTCGCGGGCGCCAACCCCGGCCTGCGCGGCGTCGTGCTCGGCGGCCATGGCCTGACGACGTGGGGAGACAGCTCGGAGGAGTGCCGCGACCGGTCGCTCGACGCCATCCGGCAGGCCGAGCGCTTCCTGGCCGAGCGGGGGCGGCCCGATCCGCTGGGGCCGGTGCGCCCCGGCTTCGAGCCGCTACCGCTCGCCGAACGCCGCCGGCTGGCGGCGACCCTGGCGCCGCACATCCGGGGCCTGTGCTCGACCGACCGGCGCCTGGTGGGCCGCCTGACCGACACCGACCTCGTTCTGGACTTCGTGGGCCGGGAGGCCGTCAGCCGCCTGGCTCCCCTCGGCACCTCGTGCCCGGACCACTTCATAAGGACGAAGGTGCGGCCGCTGCTGCTGGACCTGCCGCCGACGGCGCCGGTCGAGGACCTGGTGGCCCGCCTGCGGGAGCTGCACGCCGTCTACCGCGACGACTACGCCGCCTACTACCAGCGCCACGCGGCCGAGGACAGCCCGCCCATGCGGGGGGCCGACCCGGTCGTCGTGCTGGTGCCGGGGGTGGGCATGTTCAGCTTCGGTGCCGACGCCCGCGCCGCCCGCATCGCGGGCGAGTTCTACGTCAACGCCATCAGCGTCATGCGGGGCGCCGAGGCGGTGTCCACCTACGCGCCCATTCCCGAGTCGGAGAAGTTCCGCATCGAGTACTGGGCGCTGGAGGAGGCCAAGCTGCGCCGCGTGCCCCCGGCCAAGCCGCTGGCCGGCCGGGTGGCGCTGGTGACCGG
>JBKPRV010000326.1:0-3010 GCA_046734715.1 Actinomycetota bacterium
GCCGAGAGCTGCGCACCGCCTGGCAGGCGCGGTTCGATGGCTACCGCTCGGTGCACCCCACGCTCGGCACAGAGATCGAGCAGATGCAACGCCGCCAGCTCCCCGAGGGCTGGGATGCCGACATCCCGGGCTTCGACCCCGGCGGCGGCCCGGTGGCAACACGCCAGGCCTCCAACGCCGTCGTCAACGCCATCGCCCCCCGGGTCCCCTGGCTGGTGGTCGGCTCGGCCGATCTCACCGAGTCGACCGCGGTCGGCCTGAGCTTCGACGGGGTCGAGCCCGTCGAGCCCGGCACCCCGGGCGGGCGCCAGCTGCACTACGGCGTCCGCGAGCACGAGTCGGCCGCCATCTCCAACGGGCTGTCGCTCTCCAAGCTCCGCCCCGCGTGGTCCACCTACCTGGTCTTCTCCGACTACGCGCGTCCCGCGATCCGCCTCTCGGCGTTGATGGAACTTCCGGTGATCCACATCTTCACCCACGACTCGATCGGCCTCGGCGAGGATGGTCCGACCCACCAGCCGGTCGAGCACCTGGCCTCGTTGCGTGCCATCCCCGGGCTCTGCGTCATCCGCCCGGCCGACGCCAACGAGGTCGCCGAGGCGTGGCGGGTGGCGATGGAGCAGCACCATCAGCCGATCGCGCTCGTGCTCACCCGCCAGGGCGTGCCGGTGCTCGACCGGTCGCGCTACGCATCCGCCGAGGGACTGCGGCGCGGTGGCTACGTGCTCGCCGATCCCGACGACGACGACCCGGAGCTCATCCTGATCGCCACCGGCAGCGAGGTCTCCCTGGCGGTCGAAGCCCACGAGACGCTCACCGCGGAGGGCGTGCGCTCGCGGGTCGTCAGCCTGCCCTCGTTCCACCTCTTCGAACAGCAGCCGCCCGACTACCGCGAGGCCGTCCTGCCCGCCGCCGTGACCGCCCGAGTCTCGATCGAGGAGGCCTCGACGCTGGGCTGGGACCGCTACGTGGGACCGGACGGCGCCATGATCGGCATGCACACGTTCGGCTCCTCCGCGCCGCTCAAGGACGTGACCCGCAAGTACGGCTTCACTCCCGCGCGCGTGGTCGATACCGCCAAGGCCCTGCTCACGTGAACCCCGAGCCAGGATGAAGCCGTCGGAGGGCGGATCGGCTGGCTGTCGCCCCTCCCTGTGGGGTCAGTCGACCGTGTCGGAGTGGCCGAGCACCCCGCCGTTGCGGAGCACCGAGACGGGGCCGTCCTCGCTCACCGCGACCACGGTGGCGAGGGGGTCGTCGCGGCTGTAGCGGCGGCCGGACGTGTGACGGGTGCCGCCGAGCGGCTCGACGGTGGCCTCCGCAGTCGTGCTCGGTACCAGCCGCACCCCTAGGTGGCGCAGCACGCCCGCGGCGTCGAAGATGGCGGCGCCGTCGACCTGGGCGAGCGCATGGCGGAGCGGTGCGAGGTGCGCAGGTCGGCGAATCTCGAGCGGCGGCGGGGTGGGGAGCCGCTCCTCGACCGCGGGACCAGGCGTCGCGTCGGGCCGGTAGACGAGCAGTGAGCCGATGCCCATCGATCCGAGGTCGTGCACCGCGAACTCGAGCATCGCCTCCAGCACGTCCTGGTCGCCGTAGACCGCACAGGCGGTCACGACATCGATCCAACTGCCGACCGGGGGCTCGTGATGCCAACTGAAGCCCTCCCAGCGCAACACACCGAAGCTGCCGACCACCCGCACCGACCCAGAGGGATGCCGCTGCACGATCGTGGCCCCGTACACGCCGGCCTGCACCACGAGATCCCGCTCCGAGCCGGCCGGCCGATCGAACACCATCCACTCGTTGGTGCCATCAGTGCGGCGCACCACCCAACTCGAGATCCCATCTGCGAAACGGCGGACGGCGGCGAGTGGCTCGTCACCCATCGATGCTCGGGTGATGTCGAGCTGCGTCCCGGGCGCCCAGGTGGCGGGATCCGACGTCGGTTCGAGGATCGCGCCGCCACTCGGCACCCGCCGCTCGTGCACAGGCGGCCGCAGGGCATGATCGATCTCTTCGACGAGCATCTCGCGGAAGGCCGCCGTGCCTTCCACACGCAGGCCGCTCTCCTCGAGCTCCTCGCGAAGACGTCGTCGTCGCCCAGCTCCGAGCTCAGGCATCGGCCCGAACGCTACCGGCCATGCGCCCGGGCGTAGCGGGTCACGTCGTCCGGCCCAGCCTCGCGCGGTCTCGTGTTCCTGTCCTGGGGGCCTTCCGCGTGGCAGGGTTTCGCGGTCGCCGACTTCCCGTCGCCTGGGTCGAGTCCCGGCCGATCCACAAGGACCGTCAGGAGCACAAGGTGATCGACGCGGCCCGTGGGATCAGGATGCGAGAAGCGACGAGCGCCCACGACACCGAGGGTGACGCTGCTGCGGTGGCGCCGGCCCCGGGGTCGGCGGCGGCGGTCCGATGACCACGGCGATCGTGGTGGGCGCCGGACCGAACGGCCTCGCGGCCGCGGTCCGGCTCGCCCAGCACGGCATCGACGTCACGGTGCTCGAGGGCTCGTCCCACCTCGGCGGCGGCACCCGGACCGGCGAGCTCACCGTCCCTGGCGTCCTGCACGACCATTGCTCGGCGTTCCACCCGATGGGTGTCGGGTCACCGTTCTTCCGCCAGTTGGGCCTGGAGCGCTACGGGTTGCGGTGGCTGTGGCCCGAGATCGACTGCGCCCACCCGCTCGACTCGGGCGGGGCCGGCCTCCTGTTCCGGTCGGTGGACGAGACGGCCGCCGCGCTCGGGCCGGACGGCCCGCGGTGGCGCCGCACCTTCGAGCGGCCCGCCGAGGCCTACGACGATCTCGCCGCCGACCTCATGCGGCCGATCGTCCACCTCCCCGAGCATCCGGGCCGGCTTGCCCGGTTCGGTTCGGGAGCCCTGCTCCCCGCGACGACCACCGCCCGTCGCTGGCACACCGACAAGGCCCGGGCCCTGTTCGGTGGGGTGGCCGCCCATGCCTTCGTGCCGCTGCACCTACCGCTGTCCTCCGCCATCGGGCGCACGATCATCG
>JBKPRV010000327.1:0-13213 GCA_046734715.1 Actinomycetota bacterium
GATCAACGGCCTCGCTCCCGGCGTGGCCGCGCCGACGGACCTGGAGGACCCCGACACCCGGGGTGGGTTGCGGACGGGGCGCCGCCGGCGGCGGCCGACCGGTGCCGCGCCGCCCCTGCCGCGCAGCCTGGGCAAGACCGGCAAGCGCTGGGCCGTGGCGCTGGTCGTGGCGGTGCTGGCGATCCTGTTGCTGCTGGTGTCGGCGGACGCCCGCCGGCTGGTCGACCAGGCCGACGCCGCCGTCCTGCGGGCCTTCGCGTCGGTTCGCACCCCCTGGCTCACCAGCCTCGCCCGGGGGATCGACCGCGTCGCCACCGGCTGGTGGATGACCTTCGTCGCCCTCGGCGTGGTGGTGGCCCAGGTGCTGTTCCGGCGCTGGCGCCCCCTGTTCACCTTCCTGGCCGCCATCCTGGTCATGGAGCTGGTCGCCATCGCGCTCTACCAGGCCTTCTCCCGGCCCCGGCCCTACGACGTGACCACCATCGGGCGCTGGGCGGGCTTCTCGTCGCCCTCCCCGCCGGCGGTGGTGGTGGCCGCGGTGCTGGTGGCCATCCTCTACAGCCTCGTGCCCCCGGGCGAGGCCCGGAACAAGGCCAAGTGGTTGGCGGGTGGCCTGCTGGCCGTGATGGTGCTGGCCCGGCTCTACCTGGCGGTCGACCACCCGTTCGACGCGGCCGTCGGCCTGGTCATCGGCATCGCGTTCCCGCTGGCCGCCTTCCGGCTGTTCACCCCGAACGAGTACGTGCCGGTGGAGTACCGGCGGGGCAAGACCGCCCACCTCGACGTGGGCGGCGCCCGGGGCGTGGCGATCGTCCGGGCCGTGCGCGACCAGCTGGGCCTCACGGTGCTGGAGGCCAAGCCGGTGGGCCTGGAGGGCTCGGGCGGCTCGACGCCACTGCGGCTGCGGGTCGAGACCACCACCGAGGACGGGGCCACGGCCGACACCTACCTGTTCGCCAAGCTCTTCGCCATGAACCACGTGCGGGCCGACCGCTGGTACAAGCTCGGCCGCCGCCTGCTCTACGGCCGCCTCGAGGACGAGGCCCGGTTCTCCAACGTGCGCCGCCTGGTCGAGTACGAGGACTACGCCCTGCGGCTGCTGCGCGACGCCGGGATCCCGACCGCCACGCCCTACGGCATCGTCGAGATCACGCCCGAGCGCGAGTACATGCTGGTCGCCAGCTTCATCGAGGGCGCGGTCGAGATCGGCGAGGCCGAGGTCGACGACGCCGTCATCGACGAGGGGCTGGGCATCATGCGCCGCCTGTGGGACATCGGGCTGGCCCACCGCGACATCAAGCCCGCCAACCTCATGGTGCGCGACGGGCACGTGTACCTGATCGACGCCGCCTTCACCCAGGTGCGGCCCTCCCCGTGGCGGCAGGCGGTCGACCTCGGGAACATGATGCTGGTCCTGGCCGTGCGCACCGACCCCGAGCGGGTCTACGAGCGGGCCCTGCGGCTCTTCACCCCCGACGACATCGCCGAGGCGTTCGCCGCCACCCGCGGGGTGGCCAGCCCCACCCAGCTCCGGGCAGCCATGAAGGCCGACGGCCGGAACCTGCTGGCGCGGTTCCGCGAGCTGGCGCCGCACCGCCCCCGCATCGCGTTGCAGCGCTGGAGCTTCGGCCGCGTGGCGCTGGCGATCGGCCTGGTGGTGGGGCTGGTGCTGGCCATCATGCAGACCGTCGGCATGTTCACCCCCGCGCATGACATCGAGATCGACGCCTCGCCCGACTGCGGGACCGGGCGCCTGATGGTGCTCATGGCGCAGGCCGTCCCCGAGGCCACCCAGGTGCCGTGCCTCGAGGCGCTGCCCGCCGGCTGGGAGCTGCACGGGGTCCACGTCGAGCGGCATGAGGCCTCGTTCTCGCTCGACTCCGACCAGGCCGGGGACAAGGCCGTGCGGGCCACGCTGCAGCGGCCGGCTGACTGCGACGTCTCGGACGCCATGGCCACCCCCAGCGACGAGGTCGGCACCGATCGCTTCGAGCTCCCCGCTCGCCTCCCGCCCGAGCTGCGCACGACCCGCTTCTACCTGTTCCCCGGGGGGTGCGTGACCTATGAGTTCCAGTTCAACCAGGGCGGCAGCCCCGAGCTGATCTTCGACGTCGAGGAGGCGCTCGGCTTCGTGCCCCGCGCCCAGCTGGTCGAGCACGTGCGGGACCTGAACGGCCTGGCCCTGTGCGGCGCGGGCGCGGAGTGCACGGGATGAGCGAGCTTGTCGAGCGAACCAGAAACACGGTGTGTTACTCGGCCCCGTGGGCCGAGCGCTCACTGCGCGCAGCCCGAAGGGTGCGCCGGTGAGTGACCTCGACCAGCCGGTACCCGTGACCGAGGTGGAGTACGAGCGGCGCCCCGGCGACGCGCTGGCGGCCGCGCTGGGCCTGGCCGTGCTCCTGGCGGGGATGGCGGTGGTGCGCGACGGCCACGTCCCCGACTGGGAGCGCAGCGTGTTCGAGACGATCAACGGCCTGCCGGAGGCGCTCTACCCGCTGCTGTGGCCGTTCCAGCAGCTGGGCGCGATCCTGATCGGCCCGATCCTCGCCATCGTGGCCGCCCTGCTGCGCCGCTACCGGCTCGCGCTGGCGCTGGTCCTCGCCACCGTGCTCAAGCTCGTGCTGGAGCGGGCGGTGAAGGCGGCGGTGACCCGGGAGCGCCCGGGCACCTCCATCGGGGGCGACGTCGAGCTACGAGGGGACGTCCACGCGGTGGGCGAGAGCTTCGTGTCCGGCCACGCGGTGATGGTCGCCGCCCTGGCCTGCCTGATCATGCCCTACCTCCCCCGCCCCTGGCGGTTCGTGCCCTGGTTGCTGCTGGGGCTGGTCATGGTGGGCCGGGTCTACGTCGGCGCCCACAACCCGCTCGACGTGATCTGCGGGGCCGCGCTGGGCGTGGCCATCGGCTCGGGGCTCAACCTGGTCGTCGGAGTGCCCGTCGATCAGTACGGTACGTGACCACGGCTGGTCGGAGTCGCCACCATGGATGGAGTGCCCCGCTCGATCTCCCGCCGCTCGGCGGCCGGCTGACATGGACCTACGCAGCGACCGGCGCGGGCGCGCGGGCACCCGGCCGTGGGGACGCCACGCGGTCGAGGCGGCTACCGGCGCGGGCCTGGTCGGCCTGAGCCTGCTGCTCTTGTCCGACCGGGCCGACTCCGTCCCGGGCTGGGAGGTGCGCGCCTTCGAGGCCGTCAACGGCCTGCCCGACTGGCTGCGCTGGCCCCTGTGGCCGCCGATGCAGCTCGGCAACTTCTGGATGGTGGCACTGGCCGGCCTCGGCGTGTACGCCGCCACCCGGCGGCGGCGTCCCGCGCTGGCGGCCTCGACCGCGGCGCTGCTCGCCTGGGTCGCGGCCAAGCTGGTGAAGGACGCGGTGCAGCGGGGCCGGCCAGGCGACCTGCTCACCACGGTGGACGTGCGCGAGTCCGGCCTGCACGGGCGCGGCTACGTGTCCGGCCACACCGCCATCGCCTTCGCGGTGGCCACCGTGGTGACGCCCCTCCTGCCCGGGCGCTGGCGCCTGCTGCCGTTCACGCTGGCCGGCGTGGTGGGCCTCGCCCGCATCTACTACGGCGCCCACCTGCCGCTCGACGTCGTCGGCGGGGCGGGGATCGGCATCCTGTGCGGGCTGGCGGCGTCGCTCCTGTTCCACACCATCGACCCGGTGCACGACCGCTGAGCGCTCTGCATGACATCGTGCCGGACGTCGGCGGCAGCCCCGAGGTGGTGCTGCGGGCCCGGGGGCGCGCGCGGTCGCCGGCGGACGTGCTGCGGCTGCTCCTGGGCCTGGCGCTGCTGGGCCTGGGCCTGGTGGCGACGACGGTGGCCCGCAACACGGTCGGCGGGATCGAGGCCGACATCGTCGAGGCCTACGACCACGTGCCCGAGCGCATCGCCGAGGTGGCCACCGCCCTGGCCTTCGTGCTGGCCGCGGCGGTGCCGCTGCTGGCCATCCTGGTGCTGGTGGTGCGCCGCCGCTACCGGCGGGCGCTGGCGCTGCTGCTGGGCGGCTATCTCGCCAGCTGGATGATGATCGGGCTCGATCGCGTGCTGTCGGACCGGGGCGTGGTCGAGCGGGTGCGGGCCGACACGGGGGGCGACGTCGAGATCACCGATCCCCGCTTCGCCACCGCCTCCCTGATCGCCTCCCTGGTGGCCATGGTGATCATCGCTTCGCCGTGGCTGCCGCGGGCCTGGCGGCGCGCCCTGTGGTCCGGGGTGACGTTCCTGGTGCTGCTGCGCATGGTGTCGTCGGGCGAGCCGGCCTTCGACGTGGTCCTGGCCCTGGCCGTGGGCCTGGTGGTGGGGAGCGCCGCGCTGGTCCTCATCGGCACCCCGAGCCCCGAGCCCGACGCCCCCGAGCTGCTGGCCATGGTCGGGCGCCTCGGACCGGTGTCCCGCATCGAGCAGCGCCCGGGATCGGAGCCGCTGCTCTACCGGGTCGAGCTGACCGGCGGCGAGCGGCTGCGGCTGGCGGTGCGCACCGCCCGCGACCGCTCGGCCGACCTGCTGTCGCGGTTGTGGCGCTACGCCCGCCTGCGCAGCGCGGAGGTCGACCAGCCGCACCTGACCGTGCAGCGCCGGGTCGAGCACGAAGCGCTGGCCCAGACCCTGGCGGCCACCGGCGGGGCCCGGGTGCGGGCCGTGCGGGCGGTCGTGGCCTCGCCCAGCGGATCGGTCGGGCTGGTGACCGAGGCGCTCGACGGCGTGCCCGCGGCCACGCTCGAGGCCGAGGAGCTGGCGGCCGGGCCGCTGGTGGACGCCTGGCGCCAGGTCGGCTGCCTGCACCGCGCCGGTATCGCCCACCGCTCGCTCGGCCTGCGCTCGTTCACCGTCACCCCCGACGACCGGGCCGTGCTGGGCGGTTTCGACTCGGCGCGGCTGGCCGCCACCGACCGTGACATCTCCCGGGACACGGCCCAGCTCCTGGTGTCGACGGCCCTGGTCGTGGGGGCGGCCGCCGCGGTCGACGCCGCCGTGGACGCGGTGGGCGCCGGTCAGGTCGGCAGCGCGCTCCCCTACCTCCAGCCGCTGGCGCTGCCCGGATCCACCCGGCGGGCGCTGCGCCAGGACCGCACGCTGCTGGCCGAACTGCGGGAGCGCGCCCAGACGGTGACGGGTGTGCCCGAGGCCGATCTGGCCCGCCTGGAGCGGGTGAGGCCCCGGACGCTGGTGTCGGTCGTCGCCTTCGCGGTGGCCTTCTACGTGCTGCTGCCGCAGCTGGCCGACGTGCAGCGCACCGCGGACGCGGCAGCCCAGGCCCAGCTCGGCTGGCTGCTCCCGGCGCTGCTGGCGTCGGCGGCCAGCTACCTGTGCGCCGCCGTCTCCATGGTGGGCTCGGTCCCCCAGCCGATCCCGTTCTGGGCCACGTTCCGGATGCAGGTCGCCTCGTCCTTCGCCAGCCGCATCGCGCCGGCCAACACGGGCGCGCTCGCGGTGGGCGTGCGCTACCTGCAGCGGGCGGGTGTCCAGCCGGCGGTGGCCGCCACCTCCGTGGGCCTCAACATGGTGGCGGGCTTCGTCGTGCACGCGGTGCTGCTGGTGGCCTTCGTGGCCTGGACCGGCACCGGGGGGGTCGGCCGGTTCTCGCTCCCGGACGCCACCACCGCGCTGCTGATCGTGGCCGTCCTGCTGGCGGCCAGCGGGCTGGTGATCGCGCTGGTGCCGGCGGTGCGGCGCAAGGTGGTGCCTCCGCTCGTCTCGCAGGTGCGCACCGCGCTGGGGTCGCTCACCGACGTGGTGACCGATCCGTGGCGGCTGTTCGCCATGCTGGGCGGCTCGGCCGGCGTGACCCTGTGCTACATCGCCGCGCTGGCGGCCACGGTCATGGCCTTCTACGGCGGGCTGAGCCTGCCCCAGATCGGAGCCGCGTACCTGGTGGCGGCGGCCCTGGGGTCGCTGTCGCCCACTCCGGGCGGCCTGGGCGCGGTGGAGGCAGCCCTGGTCACCGCCCTGACCGGCTACGGCATGCCCGACGGCAAGGCCGTCGCCGCGGTGCTGACGTTCCGCCTGATCACGTTCTGGCTGCCGGTGCTGCCCGGCTGGTTCGTGTTCCAGCGCATGCAGCTCCAGGAGGAGCTCTAGGGCCTAGTCATCGCGGGGCGTACGTAGGCCCGCCCTAGGTATGCGTAGGTCCGAACCGGGCCGGAGAACGCGTAGGCCGTCCGATGTGGGCCGCTACCTCAGAAGCGCACTCTGACGACATGTTCACGCATCCGGAATTCACTATCGCTCTCACCCACCAGCACACCCAGAGCCTGCGGGACGAGGCGGCCTCCAACCGCCTGGCCCGGCTCGGCCGCCGCTCGCGGCGCAACCGGCGCTCGTCGTCCGACACCGTCATCGACCTGCGGGAGCGCACCTCCGCTCCTCCGGCCGTCGAGCGGGCGCATCTCGCGGCCTGAATCCGATCCGTGGCGGTCCCAGTGGGGCCGTACGCTCGGAGCATGCTCGTGGGACGCTCAGGTCTGTCGCCGGTGATGGTCGGCCGGGCGGCCGAGCTCGACCACCTGGCGCGCCTGGTCGGCGCCCGCTCCGAGCCGGCCGTGGCCCTGGTGGCGGGCGAGGCGGGCATCGGCAAGACCCGTCTGGTCCAGGAGCTGGTCACGCAGGTGCCGGCGGGCACCGTGGTCCTCGCCGGCCAGGCCGATCCCGGCAGTGAGAGCCGGCCCATGGAGCTGTTCCTCGACTCGCTCGGGAGGGTCCCCACCGGGGGCCATGCCGAGCTGGTCGAGGCCATCAACGACGACGAGCGCCCGGCCGAGGAGCGCACCCGGGCGGGCGTCGAGCTGGTCCGCAAGCTCACCGAGGAGGCCACCGGGCTGGTGGTGTTCGAGGACCTGCACTGGGCCGACCTCGAGAGCGTCACCGTGTTCGAGAAGCTCGCCGAGCCCGGCGGCGGGCGCCTGCTGGTGGTGGGCACCTACCGGCCCGACGGGCTGTCCCGGCGCCATCCGGCAGCCGAGATGCTGCCCCGGCTGGAGCGGCGCCATTCGGTGGCCCACATCCAGCTCGCACGGCTGAGCCCGGCCGACGTGGGCGCCTTCCTCACCGCGGTGTACGGCACCGTGCCGTCGTTCCGCGTGGTCGAGGCCCTGCACAGCCGCACCGGCGGCAACCCGTTCTTCCTGGAGGAGCTGGTGGCCAGCGCGGTGGGCGCCTCGGCCGCCGACCTCGAGGACATGCCGCTGCCGTGGACGGTGAGCGAGCTGGTCCGCAAGCAGGTCGACGACCTCGACCCCGACGTGCGGGCCATCGTCAGCACTGCGGCGGTGCTGGGGCGCCGGGTCAGCTTCGACATCCTGGCCCAGGTCACGGGCTCGTCGGAGGACGAGCTCATCACCCGGCTGCGAGCCGCGGTGGACAGCGGCCTGCTGGTGGAGAGCGAGCCCGACGTGTTCAGCTTCCACCACGAGCTGGCCCGGGAGGCCATCGAGCGCGGTCTGCTGGGCCGCGAGCAGCGGCGCCTGCACCAGGCCGCGCTGGACGCCCTGCGCGCGACGGGGAGCAAGGACCACCTGGCCCTGGCCCGCCATGCCCGGGGCGCCGGCCGCTACGACGACATGGTGGACGAGGCCCGCAAGGGGGCCCGCGAGTCGCTGGCGCTCGGGTCGACCTACCAGGCCCGCCACCTGGCCGAGATCGGCCTGAGCGAGTGCGACGACGACATCGAGCTGCTGTCCCTGGCGGCCAAGGCCTGCTACCTGACCGGGCTGCTGGACGACGCCGCCGTCTACGGCGACCGCTGGCTGGCCCTGGCCCGCCAGCGGGACGACGTGAGCGAGGAGGCCTCGGCCCTCGGCACGCGCATGCGCATCTCGCGCGAGTCGGGGGTGCTGGCCGAGATGGCCTCGTTCACCATGGACCTGATCGAAGCGGTCGACCGGCTGCCCGACGACGAGCAGCGGGCGCGGGCCATGGCCGCGGTGGCCCAGTCCTACATGCTGCGGGACAAGGTGGACTCCACGCTCGAGTGGGCCGACAAGGCCCGGGCCCTGGCCGAGGCCCACAACCTGGCGGACGTGCGGCTGGCCGCCATGGTGGAGAAGGGCTCGGCGCTCATGATGACGGTCGACAGCCTGGAGGAGGGCCGGGCGCTGCTGGAGGCGGCCGCCGACGAGGCCGAGCAGCGCGGCGAGCACGTGCTGGCGGCCCGGGCGCTCAACAACCTCATCTGGCACGCCCGCCAGTGGAGCGACATCGGCCAGGTGCGAACGCTGATCGACCGCATGCACGCGCAGGCCGAGGCGGCGGGCTATGACGTGCTCGCCCGGGTGGACGAGCCGGTGGCGCTGGCCCAGTTGGCCACCGTCGAGGGCGACCTCGACGCCGCCATAGCCCATCTCGACGAGGGCTGGCGGGCCTACTCGACCGCCCGCGCCCCCTGGACGGAGCGGCGCTGGCTCGCGGTGTTCCGAGCGGGCCTGGCGCTGGAGGCGGGCGACGTGGAGGGCGCCGCCGGCTTCGCCGAGTACGTCCGTCCGGTGACCGAGCGCACCGCGCCCGGGGCCTTCGGGCTGAGGTTCCACCTCGCCTGCCGCCGGGGCGACCTGGCCGAAGCCCGCGCCCTGCTACCCGAGCTGCTGGCCGCCCTCGACACGGTGGGGGTGGCCGACGCCGCCCAGGCCCACGACCTCCTGCGGGCCGCCTTCGCCGCCGGGCTCGACGCGGCGGAGATGCGCCCGCTCGTCGACCGGGTCGGCAACTACGTCGGCCACCGCCTCCCCCTCTCGGACCCCTGGAGCCGCCTGCTCGAGGCCCAGCTGGCCGAGGCCGAGGGCCGCACCGCCGAGGCCGCCGAGAACTTCGCCCTCTCGGCCGGCTCGCTGGGCCAGGCCCCGGAGGTCATGGCCGGCCACCGCGGCACCGCGCACGTGGGCGCGGCCCGCTGCTTCATCGCCGAGGGCCGGCTCGACGATGCCCGCACCCACGCCGAGGCCGCCGCCCCCCTGCTGGCCCGCTGGCGGGGCTGGCGGGTCGAGGAGCTGGTGGCGGTGCAGCGCCGCCTGGGCCTGGGCCCCACCCCCAGCGGCCCCGACGCCCTCACCCCCCGGGAGCGGGAGGTGGCCCGCCTCCTGGCCGAGGGCCTGTCCAACAGCCAGCTGGCCGAGCGCCTGTACATCTCCCCGCGCACGGCCGCGGTGCACGTCTCCAACATCCTGTCCAAGCTGGGCATGTCGTCCCGCACGGAGGTGGCCGCCTGGGCCGTCCGCGACGGCCTCGCCGAGGGCAAGGCGTAGCTGCTCAGACCCGGCGGGCCAGCGGGAGGATGGCGGCCCTCAGGTCGTGGCGGCGCTGGTTGACCGCCTCGGCGGAGGCCGACGCGGCCATGGCCGTGCCGGGGTCGCGGGCGTCCTGGAGGCGGAGGCCGACGCTGGTGTCGAGGGCGCCGGCCAGCAGGCCTAGCGAGTGGCTGAGGGCCCGCAGCTGCTGCTGCAGCTGCTGGTCGTGGGCGTCGACCGCCAGGGCGGTCGCCTCGGCGCCCAGGTCGTTGATGCGCCGCCGGGTGTCCTCCCACGCGCCCCGCAGCCGGTCGGGCGTGTAGGTGCCGCCCACCAGGTCGAGCGACGCCTGGTCGTGGATCCACTCGGCCCCGCCCACCAGGTGCGCGAGGCGCCGGTCGAGCGATCCCTTGGCCTGCGAGCGGCGCCGCGCCGCCGCGGCGATCAGCCCGAACAGCAACGCCGCCACCCCGACGATGGCGACGATGGTGAGGATCAGCCCCCAGTCGACGTCGCTGCCCCCGTCCTCCTCCGGCGCCACCGTGGTCTCCGGGCTCTCGGGCGCGGTGGTGGCGATGGAGGGCGCCTCGGTGGTCGGCGTGGTCGGGGCCTCGGTGGTCGGCGTCGTCGGGGGCGACTCCGTGGTTGTGGTCTCCTGACGAGGCGCCTCCGGCGATGCGGAGGCGCCCGCGGTGCACGCCCCCAGCGTCAGGACCAGAAGCGCCACGGCAACCCGTCTTACAGCGACCGCCATGCGAAGAGAGTATTCACCCGCCCCGCAGGCGTGCGGGACCCGAGACGCTGCCTAGAGGCCGAGCGGATAGCTGACGGCCCACAGGCACAGGCCCTGGGGCGGTGCCAGCTGCGAGCCCTTGGACCGGTCGCGCCCGGCGATGATCCCCAGCAGCTCGCCCGCATGCTTGCGGGCCAGGCCGACGTCCACCAGCGTGCCCACCAGGCTGCGGATCATCTGGTGGCAGAAGGCGTTGGCCTCGATCTCGAACCGCAGCACCCCGTCACCCAGGTCGCTCCACGCCGCCCGGCGCACCAGGCGCACCAGGGATGCCTCGCCACCGTCGCGCAGCTTGGGCCGCCGGCAGAAGGCGGAGAAGTCGTGCTCGCCCACCAGCGGGTCGCACCCCAGGCGCAGCAGGTCGAGGTCTAGGGGCTCGTCGACGTGCCAGGCCAGATGGGCCAGGAACGGGTCGGGCACCGGGCGGTTGACGATGGTGTAGCGGTAGGTGCGGCCGGTAGCGGAGCGGCGGGCGTCGAAGCCCTCGGGGGCCCGTTCGACGGCGCGCGCCACGATGGCCGGGCCGCACAGCCGGTTGATCGACCGGCCCAGCAGCAGCGGGTCGAAGCGATCGGCCGGCGCGTCGAAGCTGACCACCTGGCCCCAGGCGTGCACCCCGGTGTCGGTGCGGCCCGCGCAGGTCAGCTCGATGTCGGCCCGGAGCACCCGCTCCAGCGCGTCGCGCAGCGTGCCCCCCACGGTGGGCACGCCGGGCTGGGGGGCGAAGCCGTGGAACCCCGAGCCGTCGTACGCGACAGTCATCCGAACGCGCACCAGCGGCCCCTCAGGGGCCGCTGGGTCGTCGGTCATGTCGAACAGGGTCAGGCGGTCAGACCAGCTCGATGCGCGCCATGGGCGCGTTGTCGCCCTGGCGGGGGCCGAGCTTGAGGATGCGCGTGTAGCCGCCGTTGCGGTCGGCGTAGCGCGGCCCGATCTCGTTGAACAGCTTGTGGGTCATCTCCCGGTCGCCCAGGTAGGCCACCACCTGGCGGATCTGGTGGAGCTTGACCTCGGGATCGGCGTCGGCCCGGCGGGCCTTGGTGATGAGCTTCTCGGCGACGGGGCGCAGCGCCTTCGCCTTGGCCTCGGTGGTCACGATGCCCTCGGCCGCGAACAGGCTGGCCGCCAGGTTGGCCATCATCAGCCGCTGGTGGGCGGCGTTGCCGCCGAAGCGGCGACCCTTCTTGGGGGTGGCAGGCATGGCGGGATCAGTCCTTGGTGCGGAGGGACAGGCCGCGCTCGTCGAGCTTGGCGATGACCTCGTCGAGCGACTTCTGCCCGAAGTTGGTGATGGCCAGCAGGTCGTCCTCGGTCTTCTGCACCAGCTCGCCCACGGTGTTGACCTGGGCCCGCTTGAGGCAGTTGCGGGGACGCTCGGACAGGTCGAGGTCCTCGATGGGGAGGTCCAGGTCCGGGGAGCCGGCGCTGGTCACGGCCAGCTCGCCGAGCTCGAGGCCCTGGGGCTCCTCGCTCATGTCCGCCACCAGCGCCACCAGCGACCGCAGTGTGTCGCCCGCCGAGGCGAGGGCGTCGCGGGGGTTGATCGACCCGTCGGTCTCGATGTCGAGCACCAGGCGGTCGAACTCGGTGGACTGCTCGACGCGGGTGGGCTCGACGTCGAACGACACCCGGCGCACGGGCGAGAAGATCGAGTCGACCGGGATCACGCCGATGGTGTCGGAGGTCTTGTTGGCCTCGGCCGAGCGGTAGCCCCGGCCCTTGGACACGGTGATGTCGACCGCGATGCGGCCCGACTTGTTCAGCGTGGCCAGGTGGAGGTCCTCGTTGAGGATCTCGATGTCCGAGGTGAGCTGGATGTCGCGGGCGGTGATGTCGGCGGGACCCCGCACGTCGAGGCGCAGGGTGACGGGCTCGTCGCTGTGGCTGACGAGCACGATGTCCTTGAGATTGAGGATGATGTCGGTGACGTCCTCGACCACGCCCGGGATGGTGTCGAACTCGTGCAGCGCATCGTCGAACCGAACCTGCGTGATGGCCGCGCCGGGGATGGACGACAGGAGGGTGCGCCGCAGCGAGTTGCCGAGGGTGTGACCGAAGCCGGGATCGAGGGGGCCGAGGGCGAACCGCTGGCGGTTGCCCTCCTCCTCGGTGATCGGCTCGACCGTCGGGCGCTGCATGACGAGCATCAGGTGGCTCCTGGTTGCTGACTAGATGGGGTGGGGGGCGATTACTTGCTGTAGAGCTCGACGATGAGCTGCTCGCGCACGGGCACGTCGATGTGCTCGCGCAGCGGGTACTCGCGCACCTTCACCGAGAGCCCTTCGTTCTCGGAGTCGAGCCACGGCGGGGGCGTGCGGGCCAGCACGTCCCGGTTCCACTGGATCTGGATCATGTCGCGGGCCTTGCCCCGCAGGCTGACCACGTCGCCCTTGCGGACGCGGTAGCTGGCGATGTCGACCCGGCGGCCGTTGACCTCGACGTGGCCGTGGTTTACGAACTGGCGGGCCTGCGGCCGGGTGGAGGCCCAGCCGGCCCGGTAGACGATGTTGTCGAGCCGGCGCTCGAGCAGCTGGAGCATGATCTCGCCGGTGACGCCCCGCTTGCGCGAGGCCTCCTCGTAGAGGTTGCGGAACTGCCGCTCGTTGAGGCCGTAGGTGAAGCGGGCCTTCTGCTTCTCCTGGAGCTGCTCGAGGTACTCGGAGGCGTTGCGGCGCCGGCTGCGGCCGTGCTCACCCGGGGGGTAGGGACGGCGCTCGAGGGCGCGGTTCTCGCCCGCGGTGCCCCAGATGTTGGCGCCCAGGCGGCGGGAGACTCGGGACTTGGGCCCGGTGTAGCGGGACATGTGCGTGTTACCTCAGACCCGGCGCCGCTTGGGCGGGCGGCAGCCGTTGTGCGGGACGGGGGTGACGTCCTTGATGCCCGTCACCTCGATGCCGGTGTTCTGGATCGAGCGGATGGCTGTCTCGCGGCCGGAGCCCGGGCCCTTCACCTGGACGTCGACCTTGCGGACGCCGTGCTCCATGGCCCGCCGGGACGCGGCCTCGGCGGCCATCTGCGCCGCGAACGGCGTCGACTTGCGGGAGCCCTTGAAGCCGACGTTGCCGGCCGAGGCCCACGACAGGACGTTGCCGTCCTGGTCGGTGAAGCTGATGATCGTGTTGTTGAAGCTCGACTTGATGTGAGCGACGCCGTAGCCGACGTTCTTGCGCTCGCGCTTGCGGGGCCTGCGGCCACCG
>JBKPRV010000328.1:0-25675 GCA_046734715.1 Actinomycetota bacterium
GGCCTCGGCGGTCCGCAAGTTCGCCAGGGCGGCGCGCACGTCGCCGCCACCGGCCTGGGCCTGGCCGGCCTCGTCCACCGCCGCGGCCAGGTCCGCCAGCGCATCCGGCGCCGCCAGCGCCGCAGCGTCCAGGGCCCAGGCCAGTGCCCGCGGCTTGCGCAACGCCTTGATCTCGGCCGCACCCTCCCGGTCGCCGGCCTGGCGCAGCTCGCGGGCCAGGGCGTCCCGGGCGGACACGAACTCGTCGAGCGGCCCGCCGTAGATCGCGGCGATCCGGTCCCCGACGTCGCTCATCGTCACCAGGTTGCCAGAGCCGAGGCGGGTCAGACGTCAGGGTGGCGCACGGTCAGCACGGTCGCCTTCTTGCCGTTGACCAGCACCGGCAGCGAGGCGGTCTCGACCAGGTCGCTGTCGGTGAGGGCCGAGCGGGCGTCGTCGGCCGCGCCGGTGAGCACCGTGAGCGAGCCGCCCGGCGCCAGCAGGTCGTCGCCCAGCGCCCACAGCGCCCGGTGGATGTCGAGCGCGTCGACCGGCGCGCCGTCGTAGATCCCCCACGGCGGGTCGGTGATGATGCGCTCGACCGCACGGCCGTCGACCAGGTCCCGCAGCGCCCGCAGGTGTCGGACGTCGACACGCGCCGAGCGCACCCGCGGGTGGAGTCGCCGCAGGGCGGCGGCCTTCGCCCCGTCCACGTCGGTGGCGACGATCGAGCGGTGGGGGTAGCGCGCCCGGGCGAAGGGGATGGCGCCGCTCCCCGCGAACGGGTCGAGCACCCGCTCGTGCGGTTCGGGCTCCTCCACCCGCACCAGGGCGCCCGCCAGCTCGGGTCTCAGGGCTCCCGCGGGCACCTTGGCCACGTCGGGCACGTCGAAGCGTACCGACAGGTCGACGTCGGGCGCGTCGCGGCGATGGGTGACCCACAACTCCAGGTCGCCCCCGCGCGGCTCGGGCTGCAGCCGGCCCCAGCGGGATACCGCCCGCTCCAACGTCTCGCGGGCGCCGGGGTCCACCCGCACCAGCCGGCCGCCGTCCGACACCCTCAGGCGGAAGGTCCGGGCGGCGCGCACCACCGGCGGCCGCGAGCGGCCGTTCAGCGCCCCGGCCAGTGAGCGCAGCGCCAGGTCCATGCCCCGGTAGCGGGCGAACGCCAGCTCCTCCAGTGCGACGGTCAGGTAGGGCAGGTCGCGCAGCACCGCCGCCACCTGCGGAGGCGCTTCCAGGCGCAGCCGGCCCGACTCCTCGTCCAGGCGCGCCAGCGCGCTGAGGTCGCTCCGAAGGGCCTGGCCGACCACCGCCTCGAACCCTGCCGCACAGCTCAGGTGGAACGTCGTGGTGTGCATGCTTGCCTCGTAGTGTTCACTTCCATGGCGGTGGGCTGCTATCCCGGATCGTTCAATCCGCCGACCATCGCCCACCTCGCGGTGGCAGAAGCCGCCCGCCGTCACGCCGGTCTGGACCGGGTGGACCTGGTCCTCTCGGTGGCGGCCCTGGGCAAGTCATCCACCGACGGACCTACGGTGGACCACCGCCGATCGGTCCTGCAGACGGTGGCCAGGTCCCGCCCGTGGCTCGGCGTCGTGGTCACCGACGCCCGCCTGATCGCCGACATCGCCGCGGGCTACGACGCGGTGGTCCTGGGCGCCGACAAGTGGGCCCAGGTCCTGGACCCGGCCTGGTACGGCGGTTCCCTCTCCGCCCGGGACGACGCGCTGGCCCGCCTCCCCCGGGTCCTCGTCGCCCCCCGCTCCGGCGACCACCCCGAGGGCGTCGAGCTGCTGGACGTACCCACTGCCCTCCACACGGTGAGCGCCAGCGCGGTCCGCGCCGGCCACCCCGATGCTGACAGCTGGGCTCTCCCCGAGGCTGTCGCCTCCGGGCTCTGGCCCCGCTAGCCCTCGGCCGGCGCCGGCGGCGCTATCGCGACCGGCGCCCCGAGCTCGCTCAGCTCCAGCGCCAGGTGCAAGGGCGGTCCCCCGGGCACGGTGGTGATGTCGACGTGCACGGGATCGCCCGCCCGGTCCAGCGTGAGCAGGACCTCGGCATCAACGGCGCGCCGTCCCCGCTCGGTAGCCCCGAGCACGGCGGCCGGGATGATCCCGCGGTACACGCGCCGGCCCTCCCCGTCGACCCCCGCCGCCGTCGGCTCCGCCACTCCCGCCAGCCACCGCGCCAAGCCCGCCGCGCCCTTCGTTTCCGGCTCCGCCCGCGACAGCTCGGGGATCCCCTCGTAGCTCTCGTCGACCAGCGAGTCGCGGCTCCGAGCCGACCGCCCGAACACATCGGCCCCGGCCACGACGGTCTCGGTCGCCTGCCCGCTCTCCGCCACGGCCACCTCGTGGACCAGCCCGCCGGCCAGCGCCACCTCACCTTCGACCGTGATGTCGACCGCCAACCACAACGACGGCCGCACCGCGCTCACGTCGCTGGCGCTCACCGTTCCTTGGTATGCGAACGTCCCCGCGGCCTCCAACCTGCTCACCGCCTCCGCGAATACGTCCTCGGGCGATACCACCACCACCGTCGTGCTCGTGGTCGTGACGTTCTCACTCGTCGTGGCCCGCGAGGGCGCCTCGGTGGTCCCGATAGCCGCGTCGGTCCCCCCCGACCCGGCATCGGCCACGAGCATCGCCCCCACGCCCAGCACCCCGACCACCCCGGCCGCCACGAGCACCCCCACCAAGGCCCGTCTCGGCCGCGACCCCGCCGCCAGATGCCGCGGCGCTGCCACCCCCGCCCCGGACCCGAGTGCCTCGGGAGACGCCTCCCCGCCCGCGAGCTCACCCTCGGGCGGCGGCGCGGCCGCGGGCTCGCGGGCGGGCGGCTCGGCTGAGTCGCGTGGCTGGCCGTCAGTGGGTTGACCGCCAGCCGGTGCGTCGAAGGCGGTGGGTGGCTCGGTCGGTGGCTGGCCGTCGGCAAGGGGCTGGCCGTCTGTGGCTGACCCGTCGTCGGCCACTGGCTCGCCATCCGCGGGCGGGCGCGGAGCGTGCGCGTCCGGAGCTCGACGGGCGGACGAGTCCGGGGTGGCGGCCAGGTGGCGGGCTCCGCCGCTGGTTCGGCGGCGGGTGGTGACCCTTCTGGCGGCTAGGACGGCGGTGGCCGCCGCCGTCGTGGCCGCCAGTGCGGCCAGCAGTGGTCCCGGATTGTGTCGCCCGCGCCCCATCCCCATCGATGCGCAAGATACGCGACGGCCGGAGGGTCTACGCGCCGGGGGTCACCGGGAGGCAGGTGGGGCCGTCGCCCTCGGCCTCTGCCAGGCGGTGGAGGATGGCCGACGTGGGGGTGATCGTCAGAGGGCCCTCGGCGCCGTCCATCGCGGATGCGGTGCCGTCGACCAGCAGGCCGTACGCCGCGGCCTCGTCGCCGGGCCACAGCAGGGTGACCGTCGGGCGGGTAGCGATGTTCGAGCGGCTCGTGCGGCCGGCCTGGGTCGTGAAGGTGGCGCCGTCCCAGTCCACCGCCACCGATACCACGTGGGGGGTGCCCGAGTCGCCCACCGTGATGAGGAACGCGCCCCGCCCGTACTCTCGGATGCGGTCCGGCAGGCCGGCGAGCTCGAGCTTCTGGGTCATGGCCGGCCCGCCACCAGTCTCACCGTGAACCCGTCCTCGCGGGGGGCCAGGACCACGTCGTCGCACAGCTGGAAGGTGATCCACAGGCCCAGGCCGCCCGTGCCCTCCGTCGTCGTGCGCCCGGGCAGCAGCCCAACGTACGGGTCATCTGGCCCGGGGCCGTGATCGGTCACGGTGACCACCATGCGGTCGGGCACCGCCCACGCCCGCACCTCGACCGGCGGGCGGCCGTGGGCGTTGGCGTTGGCCACCGACTCGCTCACGCCGACCACCAGGTTCTCGATGGTGACCGGCTCCAGGCACGAGCGCTGGGCGAGGTCTGCCACCGCGTGCCGGGCCTGGGCGGCCGTGGGGCCGATCAGCGCCACCGCCGGGGGCCGGGCCTCGAACGGATCGGGGGCCGGGGCCGGGCGTCGGGCCAGGAAGCGGGCAGGGGGCTCGTAGCGGTCGTTCACGATGTGGCGCCCGTCGGGCATGGCCACGAACGGATGCGTGGCGAACGCGTCGGCCAGCACGTAGTCGGGGGTGATGCGGGTGTCGTACGGGCACAGCCCCCACAGCGGGACGTCTCGCAGCGCGTAGTTGACCGTGGCTTCGTAGCGAGACCACCAGTCCCACGGGACGCCCACCCCCGGATGGGGCATGTCGCCGATCACCCGGACCCGCTGGGCGCCGGCGTCCATGCCGTCGACCACGAGCCGGCGAAGCTGCTGGAGGGCGGCCGCCGGCCGGGCGTATCCGGCGGACCCCAGGTAGGTCAGGCCCTTGACGTCGCCGAGGGTGCGGCGGACCAGGTCGCTGTGGTCACCGCTCAAGGCGAGGATCGTGGGCTCGCCGGCCTCCACCCCGCCCTGCAGGAACGGCACGGTGACGGCCAGCAGTTCCTCGTCGGACCCGTAGAAGGCCGTTTCGTGCACGCACCCCGGAGGGACAGCGGTGGCCGCCAACGTCACGCCGCCGAGGCTATCTCCCCGACACGGTCGGTTCGCTTCATGAAACGCCCGTGCACGCTCGGTGCGGCCGCCTCCACGTGGCGGCGGTGTGACAGATGGCGTGACGGTCGGCATGTCACTCGGCTGGATACGGGGGGTCCCGGGATCACTACCATCTCCGGGCAAGGCGGACGGGGGGAACGAGAGCGAGGGTCGTCGTGGTCGGAGTCGCCATCGATGCCGGGGTCGGGGGAAGCCCGCTGGAGGACGAGTCCGCGCCCCATCTGCTGATCTGGATGTTCCTCGGCTACTGGTTCGAGAACATCGACTTCATCCCGTCGGCCGCCCTGGTCGCCCTGCTCGGCTCGCTGGGCGTCGGCGAGGCGGCCGCCCGCGCCGCGCTGAGCCGGCTGGCGCGGCGGGGCTCGCTCGAGGGGACCAAGCTCGGCCGCAACACCGCCTACCGCCTCGCGGCCGGCAGCATCGAGGCCGCCCGAGCGGACGGCCGCCGCATGTTGCGCTTCGGCAGCGGCCCCTCGACCTGGGACCGGCAGTGGACCTGTGTGGTGTTCTCCATCCCCGAGTCCGATCGCCGGCGTCGCCCGGCGCTGCGCCAGCGGCTGCGCGAGCTTCGGCTCGGCCCGCTGTTCGACGGCTTCTGGATCACGCCCCGGGCGCCGCTCGCCGCCATCGACCGGTCGTTGACCGAGCTCGGGGTGTCCGACGCCGCGGTGTTCCGGGTCAGCGAGGTGCCGCGCCCGGCGGGGGTCGACCTGCTCAGCGCCTGGGACCTGCGGGGGCTCCGGGCCGACTACGAGGAGCTCATCGACTCGCTGGAGCCGGTGGTAGGCCGGGTGCGGCAGGGCACCATGCCCGACGACGACGCCCTGGTGGCCCGGGTGGAGGCCTGCGCCCGCTGGCGGTCGCTCGCGGCCGCCGACCCGGGGCTGCCCGACGAGCTGCTGCCCCGGGACTGGCCCCAGCGCCGGGGCCGCCAGCTGTTCGTCGAGGCCTACGACAGCCTCGGGCCCGCGGCCGAACGGCGGGTGCGCGAGCTGGTCGCCACGGTGCGCGGCGTGTCGTCGCCTCTGCCGCGCCACCGCCGGGTGGAGGACTGCCTGGGCGCGGCTCGGGCGTGCTGATATCGGTTATCGCGCCCTGACTAGGCGCCTATATGGGCCTTTGTGGCCCTCGGCGTTAGACGGTTTGGCGGCGAGGCCATGCAGCGCGTGCAAGGGACGCGCTCGCGGTGGGTCCCTCAGGGCGTCACGCCAGCCACGCTAGACATCGGCCGTGTTCAGCAGCGGGCCGGTGTCGCCTTTTGTCGTCAATGTCACCCGGGTAGGTCACCCGGCTGTACCGCGAAGTCCGCGAGGTTGGTGACGTCAACGTCAATCTTCATTGTTACGACAAAGACACAGCCCGCGATTGGGCGTATGATCCCCACGGGGGCATGGTGTCGGAGGGGAAAAATGGCACGCTGCGAGTCACGGTCCAATCGCGCGTCGCACGTCAGGGATTCGGCTGGCTTCAGCCCGACCGCGCCCACGCGACCACTGAGCAACGCTGGAGGGCGTCGCATCTCGGTCGTCGTGGTCGACGCCGGTCACGCGGCCCGGAACGGCGCCGCGACCGGGCTGATCGGGCCACCGATCCACGTGGTCGGCTGCGCGGCGCCGGGGTCGGAAGCGGTGGCGCTCGTCGAACGGGTACGGCCCGACGTCGTACTGGTGCAGGACGACGCGGCACGGCCGATCGAGCCCGAGGCGGTCGAGGCGCTGAGAGCGAGGTATCCGCAGACCCGGATCGTCGTGGTCCACGCGCGACCAGGGGACGGAAGCCCTGGTACCGGCGGCGCCGCGCCCGAGAGCAACGGGGTGCTGGTGTCGGACGAGTGCTTCGTGCACGTCGTGGCCAGCATCCAGCGGGCCGCGGCCGAGGGGGAGCCCTCGACGGCCACCAACGATGGAGCTGCGCTCACCCGCTACGGCGGAGGCCCGGCCCTGACGCGCCGGGAGCACGAGATCCTGCGACTGGTGGCTCTGGGCAACACCAACAACGAGATCGCCCAGCGGCTCGGCTTGGCGGCCAACACGGTGAAGACGTACTGGCAGCGGGCGCTGCACAAGCTGTCCGCCCGCAACCGCGCCGAGGCCATCGCACGGGCCCACGATCTTCACCTGATCTGACTGCATGACACTCGCCCTACCTATCGGTAGGTCTCAGGTCATATGTCGTGTATCCGGGCAGGTCATTGTGCCGGCGGTGGTCCGCCGGCGTCCCGCGAGGCGGCCTCGTGCGCCGAGGCCACCTCGACCAGGGCCGCCGTGATGGCGGCCTCGTAGCCGGGCCGGAAGGTGGGCGCGCCGGTGCCGGGCCGCACCCGTGGGGGCAGCTCGAGCTGGACACCGGCACCCCGGGGCAGGTTGACGGGGTTGCGGGGATGCTGGCCTCGCAAGGGGAGGGGGATGCGCTCGACGTCGTCGACCACCTCGAAGCCGTCGCCCAGCGCGCCTTCGAGCGCCGAGCGCAGCGTCGCCGCCAGCGGGCGGTTCTGGCCGCCGACGAGCAGGGTCGTCCACATGTCCGGCCGGCCGTAGCCGTGCACCGCCACGGCGACGTCCACGTGGTCGAGGAAGCGGGCGAGCGCCGGTGAGGCGCCCGGGTCGAACGCCACCGACGGCACGTGCCAGCGCAGCCCCGGTGGTTGGCGGACCACGTAGAGCGACGCGCCGGCCCGCTCGGCCGCAGCCGCGGCGATGACGTCGGTGCCTCGCTCGAGGTTGCCGCCGTGGATGGCCATCAGCCCGAAGCGGCTCCGGAGCTCACAGATCTCCTCGACGCCGGGCTGCGCCAGGAGGTCTTCGAACATCCTGGAGAGTTAACAGGTCGCGGCGTCGTCGCGACACCCCTAGCGGCAGGCCTCGACGACGTAGGGGTACGGGTTGACCGCGGCCCCGCCGCCGGGGTGCACCTCGAAATGCAGGTGAGGTGTGCCGCGGGCGTTGCCCGTGTCGCCCACGTAGCCGATGACGGTGCCGGCCTCCACCCAGCCGACGCCCTGGTTCTCGTAGGCCGACAAGTGCGTGCCGTAGTACATGTTGCCGTTGTCGCCGTAGACGTACCACGACAGGCCGCCGAGGCTGGACCCTCGGTGCTGGACCTCGCCGCTGACCGGGGCGACCGTAGGCGTGCCCCGTGCCGCCAGCATGTCCACGCCCTGGTGGGACCGGCCGCCGGAGCGGGCCGCCCCCCAGGTGTCGGTGAAGTGCACCGGGCCGTCCACGGGGCACATCATCGCCCCCACCCTGAGGCGGCGTTGCCTCTCGGCCTCGATGGCAGCCTGGGCCGCCGCGATCTCGCGGGTCTCCCTGGCCTGCTCCATGGCCGCGGCGATCTCGCCGAGGCGGGCCATGTACGCCGCGGCCTCCGCCGGGTCGGTGGGGACCTGCGTCTGGGCCTGGGCCAGGGCCGCCTGCACCTGGCTGACGAACAGGGCCTGCTCGCCGGTGGCCGCCTCCAGGTCCTCCAGGGCCGCCTCGGCCTCGGAACGGGCGGCCTCGGCCGTCGCCAGGGCCGACTCCTGCTGGTCCTCCAGCACCGCCAGGTCGGCCAGCGCATCCTCGTAGGCCTGGAGCTGCTCGGCGGCGTCGTCGGCCTGCATGTGGAGCAGCGCCTGCTTGACCGTGGCGTCCTCCATCGTCTCCGCGGTGAGCACCTCCAGCGCGTCGGACGACGGCGGGTTCATGAACGCCTCGACGACCACGGCGTCGCTCGCACCGGTGGTCTCTTCGATGCGGAAGCGGACGTCGTTGAGGGCCGAGTCCGCATCGGCCAGCGCGGCATTGGCGGTGGCCACCCCGGCCTGGGCCGCGCCGAGGAGCTCGAGCTGGCGGGTGATCTCGGCATGCAACTCACCCAGCGTGGCGTCGACAGTGCTGGCACTGAGGCTGTCGAGGCCCACCATGGCGCGCTGGCCCGGAGCCTCGTCGTCGCTGGCCTGGTCCTGCTCCTGGGTCGGGGCCTCAGGCGAGGCCCCGGCAGTGGTCGGCAGCGAGACGAGTGCGACCGCCACTACGGCCGTGGTTGCCCGACGGACGACCTTCCTGCGGACGCCCAACATCCCTCTCCTTGGCCCAGCCGATCAGATGTTGACCAGGAACCGTAACAACTATGTAGCCGTGATGTCACGGCAACCCTCCGCGCGCAGCTAGATACCGGCAGGTAGTCCCCGTTCTCCGATGTTGACGTCGGGTTCATGTTCCGGTACGTTCACTGAACGCGGCGCCGGCCCCGCCGTCGCCGGCCGCGAGGGGAGACCGCGGATGACATCGAGGACGACCGCAACGGGGCACACCGCTCGCCAGTGTGGCTGCCGGTCCGGGATGCGCCCAGGCATCCAGTCCCGGCCGGCGGCCGCACGCGGCGGTCACCGGGCCTGAGAGTTCCTCCCAGTTCTCACTGTTCGTGGCGTGGGGGCGGGGACCCCTTCCCGCCCCGCCCCCGCCCACTACCCTGCTGACGTGGCCATCGAGGTCGATCCCCTGAGCGCCGAGTCCGCCGAGGGCGGATTGCGCGCCGGCCAAGCCGCCGGCGGGCGGCTGCTGACGGCGCGGGGCCTGCGCACGCGCGCCGCGCTCGTGGCCGCGGCGAAGCAGGTGTTCGAGGAGATCCCGTTCCCGGACAGCCGCATCACCGACATCACGGCGCGGGCGGGCGTGGCCAGCGGCACCTTCTACACGTACTTCGACTCGAAGGAAGAGATCTTCCGCGAGGTGGCCGCTCAGGTGCTGCACGAGATGTCGGCCGCGCCCCGGCGCGATCCCGACAACACCGAGGGCGACCTCATCCGTGACATCGAGTACGCCTCGCGTGAGTACTTCATGGTGTGTGTGCGCAACCCGGGCATCGTGCGCTCCATCGAGCAGGTGGCCCCGGGCGACAAGGACGTGGCCGCGGCCCGGCGCTCGACCGTCATCAAGAACGTGCGCCGCAGCGAGCGGTGGATCCGCCGGCTGCAGGACCAGGGGATCTGTGACGACATCGATCCCTGGATGACGGCGATGGCGCTGCACACGATGAACGTCCGCGTGGTGTACGACCACCTGCTGCCCCACGGCGACGACGCCGCGGCCGACGTGGACGCCCTGGCCAAGACCGTGACCCGCATCTGGGCCCGCACGGTGGGATTGGAGAAGGTGGAACCATGAGCGAGCGACCGTTCGAGCTCTCGGGCATCAACCACCTGGCGCTGGTGTGCCGGGACATGGCCCGCACCGTGGACTTCTACTCAGGCGTGCTGGGCATGCCCCTGGTCAAGACCATCAACCTGCCCTTCGACATGGGCCAGCACTTCTTCTTCGACTGCGGCGGTGGCGACTGCCTCGCGTTCTTCTGGTTCCCCGACGCCCCCGAGCCGGCGCCGGGCGTCTCGGCGCCCAAGGCCCGGCCGGACCAGGGCGAGCTGACCAGCGCCATCGGCTCGATGAACCACGTCGCCTTCAACGTGGCGCCGGAGCGCATCGAGGACTACCGGGTCCGGCTCCTCGCCGCCGGCGTCGACTGCACCGAGGTCGCCAACCACGACGACAGCGAGTACGGGCTGTCCAAGAAGATGCACGCGGGCGTGTTCGTCCGCTCCATCTACTTCCAGGACCCCGACGGCATCCTCCTCGAGTTCGCGGCCTGGACCCGCGAGCTCGGCCCGGACGACGTCCGCCACGAGCCCGCCACGGGCGTGCGGGCTGCTACGGCCTGACCGCCTCCAGGTCCTTCGGGTACTCGCCGGTGGCGGCGCGCCAGGCTTCGGCCGCGCCGCGCGTGGCCACCATGCGGGCCACGCCGAACGCCACGCCCGAGGCGACGCTCCAGGCGAGCGCCTCGGCCCAGGACGTGTGGGCCGCCGCCGGGTTGGCCGGAGGATCGCTGCCCTTGGTCGCCCGCCACGTCGCCAGCAGCACCTGGCGAGCCACCACGCCCGCCAACACACCGGCCAGCGAGCCCAGGATCCTCCACACCATGCGTTGCCCCATGGGCCAGACACTACGGGACCGGCGGTCGCGGTAGCGTCCGCCGATGCACGCCGACCGCTTCGACTCGCTGCCGGAAGACGTGGCGGCGCGCTGGGCCACCTTCGGTCGCTGGGAGCGCACCTACTTCCCCAAGCTGGTGGGCATCGTGATGGAGGAGCTGAAGGCGGACTACTGCCGCATGCGGCTGCCGCACCGGCTCGAGCTGGAGCAGCCGTTCGGCCTCATGCACGGCGGCGCCATCGCCACGCTGATCGACACCGTGATGGTGCCGGCCGTGGGCGCGGCCTACGAGCAGGGCTGGGCGTACGCCACCCTGAGCATGGACATCCATTACCTGGGGCCGGTGGCGGGGGAGGACGCGGTGGCCGAGGGCTGGGTGACCCAGCGGGGGCGGTCCATCGTGTTCGGCCGGGCCGAGGTCGCCACCGCCAGTGGCCGGCCGGCGGCCACTGGCAGCCTGATCTACAAGGTCACGCCGCCCCGCTAGCCACGGGTCAGCTGGTGGGCAGCCGCACCACCGAGATGAAGAAGTCGTCGATCTGGCGGATGACCTCGACGAAGCGGTCGAAGTCGACCGGCTTGGTGACGTACGCGTTGGCGTGGAGGTCGTAGCTGCGCAGCACGTCTTCCTCGGCCTCCGAAGTCGTGAGCACCACGATCGGGATGCGCCGCAGGTCGGGGTCGGCCTTGACCTCCTCCAGCACCTGGAGCCCGTCCCGCTTGGGCAGGTTGAGGTCGAGCAGCACGAGGTCGGGCCGGGTCACCTCGGCGTAGGGCTTCTCGCGGCGCAGGTAGGCGATGGCTTCGACGCCGTCGCCCACGACGTTGAGACGGTTGAAGACCTTGCCCTCGTCGAGTGCTTCGCGGGTCATCAGCACGTCGCCCTCGTCGTCCTCGACCAGCAGCACCTCGATGGGACGTACGGCTTCAGCCAGCATCGGCGGGTTCTTTCTGTCTGGGCACGGTGGCGGGTAGAGCAAGCTTGAATGTGGCGCCCGGAGGCGGTGTCGGCTCCAACCAGATACGGCCGCCGTGGAACTCGACGATCTTCTTGGACAGGGCGAGCCCGATGCCGGTGCCCGGGTACTCGCTCTTCGAGTGGAGGCGCTTGAAGATGGTGAAGATCTGCTCTCCGTAGTCGGGGTCCACGCCGATGCCGTTGTCCGCGACGGTGATGACCCACTCGTCCCCAGCGGCACCGCCGGTGAGCGTAGCGTCGATCGTCACCACCGGCCGGTCCGGGCCGCGGAACTTGAGGGCGTTGCCGATCAGGTTCTGCAGGGTGGCGCCCAGCAGCCGGCGGTCGCCCTGGACCTCGGGCAGCTCGCCCACCCTCACGGTGGCGCCGGACTCCTCGATGGCGGGGCCCAGGACCTCGACGGCCTGGTCCGCCAGCTCGTCCAGGTCGACCGGTTCGAACGACTCGGGCGTCCGCCCGACCCGGGAGAAGGAGAGCAGGTCGTTGATGAGGTCCTGCATGCGCTTGGCGCCGTCCACCGCGAAGTGGATGTACTCGTTGGCCCGCTCGTCGAGCTGGTCGGCGTAGCGCATCTGCAGCAGCTGGCAGAAGCCCGACACCTTGCGCAGCGGCTCCTGGAGATCGTGGGAGGCCACGTAGGCGAACTGCTCGAGGTCGTCGTTGGAGCGGGCCAGCTCCTCGGCCTGGCGGGCGAGGCCGGCGGTGGCCTCGTTGAGGTGCTCCACCTCGTCCAGGATGCGGCGGCGCATGGCGTCGACGTCGGCCCCCAGGCGCACCAGGTCGGGCGACCCGTCACCCCGCACCTCGTGGTCCAGGTCGCCGGAGGCCACCGTGCGGGCGTCGGCGCCGAGCCGGCTCAGCGGGCCGGTGACGAGACGGGTCAGGGCGCCGATGATCAGCACCCCGGACGCGACCAGGCCCACGACCTGGAGGATCATGGCCGCGGTGGCGCCGGTGGCGGCCGCCTCGAGGTCGTCGAGGGCCGTGGTCCGCCGGTCCTCCAGCACCGCGTCGACCTCGTTGATGGCCGACCGCAGCGAGTCGAACTGCTGTTGGGCCTCGTCCTCCGTCGCCGGCGTGGTGTCCACTCCCTCGGGGACCTCCGCCACCGACGGCTCCGCGGTCTCGGTGCGCCACGTCTCCAGGCGCTCCTCCACCACGGCCATCGCCGCGGACGCCTCCTCGTCGTTCTGCAACGCCGTGTTCAGGCGGACCACCGCCGAGTCGGCGGCGTCGCGCCCCCGCTCGTACGAGTCGAGGAAGCGCGCGTCGCCGGTGAGCACGTAGCCGCGCACGCCCGTCTCCTGGTCGAGCACCGCGGCCCGCAGGTCGGCCAGAGTGACCCGGGCCGGGTCGATCCGGCGCACCAGGTCGTTGCGGATGTCGCGCTGGCGCGCCTGCAGCGTGAGCTGGGTCACCAGGGTGGCGGCCATGAGGACGCCCGCCGCGCCGAGCAGCAGCAGCAGGCGGGTGCGCAGCGGCCAGCGGGCGGGACCCCTCGGATCCGCCTCAGCCATCGGCGGGGGATGGGATGGAGACGAGGCACAGGGCCAAGTCGTCGGAGAGCGGCCCGCCGTTGCGCCGCACCACCTCGGCCACCAGCCCGTCGAGTAGTTCGGTCTCGGCGCGCTCGCCGTCGGGCAGGCCGCGCGCCACGTCGTCGATCAGCTTGATCAGGCCGTCGAGACCGACCCGCTCGCTGGAGCCGGGCTCGATGCGGCCCTCGATGAGGCCGTCGGTGTAGAGCAGCAGCCGCGTTCCCGCGCCGAGGGGCACCTCGACCGAGGTCCACACCGGGGCGGGCATGACGCCCAGCAGGTGGCCGAACTTGCCGTCGCCTGCCCGCCGGGCCGGCGGCCCGAGGAGCAGCGGAGGCGGATGGCCGGCCATGAGCAGCTGGCCGACCCGCCGGTCCGGGCAGATGACCAGCGTCGACACGGTGGCGAAGGTCAGCGACTCGACCTCGCTGCGCAGAAACGTGTCGAGGGTGGACAGCACCCGGTGCTGGTCGAGGCCGGCCAGCGTCAGAGCCCGCCAGGCACTGCGCAGCCGGGCGGCCAGCGCCGCCGCGTCCGGGCCATGCCCGGCCACATCACCGATGAGCACGGAGATCTCGCCGTCGGGCGATTCGACCGCGTCGTAGAAGTCCCCGCCCAGCTCGGCGCCCTCCCGGCCGGCGCGGTAGCGGACCGCCAGCCGCACGTCCGGTGACTGGAGCTGGAGCGGCGGCGTGAGCGCCCGCTCCATGCGGGTGTTGTCGGCGCGGCGGCGCTCGGCCTCGAACAGGTCGCGGGTCAGCCGGGCCGCCCGCTGGCGCTCGATGGCGTAGCGCACCGAGCGGGCCAGGAGCTGGTCGTCGACCCGCCCCTTGACCAGGTAGTCCTGCGCCCCGGCCGCCACCGCCCCCACGCCCAGGCGCTCGCTGGCCGCGCCGGTGAGGACCACCACCGCGGTGTCCGGCGCCTCGGCCACCAGCTGCTCGACGCCGGCGATGCCCTCGGCGTCGGGCAGGCCCATGTCCAGCAGCACGCAGTCGACGTAGCGCACGGCCCTTCGGGCGTCGGCCAGGCGGGTCACCCGCTCGACCCGGGAGCCGGGCAGCCCGTCGGCCAGCAGCTCGCGCACGAGCAGGGCGTCGCCGTCGTCGTCCTCGACCACCAGCAGCTGCCAGCCCACCGCCGGATCCAGGTCGGACGTGAGCTGGCCGAGGGTGGCCGCGTCGTGGGCTCGCACGTGGACGCGCGCGACCGTGTGCTCTTCCCGGCTCACCAGGCGGCCCGCCAGGCTCGGATTGGATGGTGGCGGGCTCCCAATGCCCGCCCGGTGGTGACGTCCAGCTGGTCCTCCCTGAACCGGCGCCTCGCGCTGGCATCCTCTCATGTGGGGACACGGTGGCGAATACCCCATTGCGGGTACCGGGATCTCACCCACCGCCGCGGCTGCGGTGGGGGGCTCCAGGGTACCCCTGCAGTCATGGCCGACCATTCCGTGCAGGGACCGGTACGTGTAGTGCTGGCCAACGACGACCACATCATCATCGAGGGGCTGAGGGCGATGCTGCTGCCCTACGACGATCAGGTCGACGTCGTCGCCACCGCTCGGGGGGACCCCGAGATCGTGCTGGCCGCCGACATCTACGACCGGGCGGACGTCATGCTCATCGACGCCTTCACCCGGACCGCGGGCGGGATCGACGCCGCGGTCAAGGTCCTGGCCGAGGACCCTCCGTTCGCGGTCGCGATCTTCACCGACGCCGACGACCTGCGGCTCATGCTCCAGGCGCTGCGCGTCGGCGTGCGGGGCTACCTGCTCAAGTCGGCCAAGCCGCCCGACCTGGTCGAGATGCTGGTGCGGCTGCGCGACGGCGAAGTGGTCGTCGATCCGGGCCTGGCCACCGACGCCGCCCTCATGGCCGCCCGCACCATCGACCTGGGTGACTGGCCCGGCGCCCATCTGGGCCTGACCCGCCGGGAGGCCGAGCTGCTGACGCTGCTGGGCCAGGGCATCGCTCCCCGGGCCGCGGCCGACAAGATGGGCCTGTCCAACGAGACGGTCCGGACCCACACGCGCAACCTGTATCGCAAGCTCCAGGTCAGCGACCGGGCCTCCGCGGTCGCCATCGCCTGGAAGGAGGGCCTGGTGCGCTGAGGGCTAGCGCAGCGTGATCCTGTCGATGAGGTGCGGCTCGGGTGGGTTCCGGGTCGGCTCGATCCAGGAGGCCTCGGCCGCGTCGGAGTGGGGCACCGCGCGCCAGTGGCGGCGCTTGACCGCCCGGGGGATCCCGATGGCGTACACGGTCAGCCGGCCGTCGGGGGCGATGTGGAGGCGCAGGAAGTTCTTGTAGGCGGTGATGCGAGCCGCGGCGAACGCCTCGTTGGAGTGGGCCTCGATGCCGGGGATGGCGATGGCCGCCGCCAGGTAGATGCCCACGACGGTGGCCCCGACCACGCCGCCGAGCACGAGCGCGACCACGCTGGCCAGCAGGGCGAAGGGGAAGCTGCTGTGCCCTTGGCTCAGCCGCAGAGCCGCCAGCATCACCGTCACGAAGGCGGCCAGCTGCAGCGCCAAATGGAGCGCGGCCATGACGGTCTTGACCGCCCAGCGCTGCCAGCCGTGCGCGGCCCACGGCGGAGTCTTGGCGAAGGCCCACAGGGCGCCGAACAGCAGCAGCACCACCAGGGCCGCGGACGACGTGCGGGACAGGCCGCCGGCCAGGTCGGTCCAGCCCCAGTGGGCCGCGGCGTCGGCGAAGCCCTCCTCCGGGCGCTCGAGGGCGCGCAGCCCGAACTGCACCGTCCACAGCAGGATCAGCGCCACCAGTCCCGGGACGGCGCAGAAGCTGGGGTTGCGCAGGGCCAGCCCGACAGCCGACAGCGACAGCAGCCGGGACCGGCCCCGGGTGGGGTAGGTGGTGATCATGGCGTAGTCGGTCACGTCGTCGAGGTCGTCCTGAGTGACGCCGATCGACGCGTGCGCGGGCAGCACGTGGGTGGGGTGGAGGAACGCACCGCCGCCGCCGCTGGTGATCTTGTGGGTGGGGCCGATCTCCTCCTCGGCGCCCAGCTGCTGGTAGCGGGAGTAGTGGTGTGAGTCGCCGGCCAGCGTCAGCTTCAGCTGGATGCCGGCGGGGCGCAGTATGGCGCGCTCCAGGTAGGCGAGGTTGCGGTAGGCGTGCGGGTCCCGGTCGAGCAGGGTCCAGCTGGGGACGGCCGTCGCCAGGATCAGCCGGTCGCCGGCCTGGGCCCGCTCGGCCACCCGGGCGAAGAAGTCGAGCTGCGGCTCGTCGATCAGGGCCTCGGACTGGATGTCCACGCCCCACAGCCACCAGCGGTGGGGCAGCTGCGCCGCGAAGTAGCTGCGGGTCTGGTGCGTCCGCCAGCCGCCGATCCAGCGGCCCTGGCCGAACAGCCGCATGAACCCGGTGAGCCCGTCGAACCAGTCGTGGTTGCCGGGGATGGCGTAGAGCGTGGCCGAGGGCGGCTCGGTCCAAGGCAAGGCTGCGCGCCACGGGCCCTCGAGCCGGTGGTCGTAGCCCTCGGGGCTGGCGACCGGGTACACCTCGTCGCCGCCGAACACCAGGATACGGCCCCGGGGCAGCGGCTGGTCCACGCCCGGCACCCGCAGCTCGCGCTGGCCCACCACGAACGCGACGGTGGCGGTGGCCTCGAAGCCGTCGCCGGTGTCGGCCACATAGTCGAGCCACAGATCATCCGCATGGGCGAAGCGCAGGTCGGGGGAGGCGGGCTTGCCCGACTGGAGCTCGCGCTTGTCCAGGAACGACCCGAACACCGAGGTGACGCCCACCCGCAGGCCGGAGGCTGTCAGCACCCCGGGCGAGAACCAGCGCACCGCGGGCTGGGGTTCGAAGCGCAGCTCGTGGGGCGTGAAGCGGGCCGGGCGCTGGGGTGGGACCTCCTCGTCCGGGACACGCCGCCGCCAGCGGGGGCGGGGATCGTCGGCGTCCATCGCCAGATTCTGGACGCCCTATGTGACAGTCTGGCGGACCCCTCGCGCTATCTCGACCTCTTCCCGGGCCGCGACGACCAGCACGCGGGCGTGGGAGCCGGCGCCGGTGACGTCGGCGTCAGGGAGGGCCGAGGCGTTGGCCCCTGGGTCGTAGGCGACGCCGAGATGGTGCAGCCCGCCGGCAGCTGCGGCCCGCACCGCGGGGGCGTTCTCGCCCACCCCCCCGGTGAACACCAGGGTGTCGAGCCCACCCAGGCTGGCCACCATGGCGGCGATCGATGACCGCAGCCGGTGGTGGTAGGCGCCCAGCGCCAGCCCGGCCTCGCCGTCGCCGTTCCCGGCGCGGACGATGATCTCGCGCATGTCGGCCGTGCCCGCCAGGCCCAGCAGGCCCGAGCGGTGCTCCAGCGCGTCGGTCACCTCCTCCGCCGGCAGGCCCGCCTGGGTCACCAGCCACAGCACCGCGCCCGGGTCGACGGTGCCCGAGCGGGTGGCCATGACCAGCCCCTCCAGCGGCGTGAACCCCATGGTGGTGTCGACCGAGCGGCCTTCCCGCACCGCGCACAGCGACGCACCTGCGCCCAGGTGGCACACGACGACGTGGCGCGGGTTCGCGCCCAGCTCCACCGCCCGGCGGGAGGCGTAGGCGTGGGACAGCCCGTGGAAGCCGTAGCGGCGCACGCCCAGCTGCTCGCGCCAGTCCCGGGGCACCGCGTAGACGCTGGCCTCGGGAGGCAGCGTGGCATGGAACGCGGTGTCGAAGCAGGCCACCGTGGGCAGGCCGGGCACGGCCTGGCCCACCGCGTCCAGCGCGGCCAGCGCGCGGGGCTGGTGCAGGGGCGCCAGCGGCGTCAGCGCCTCGATCCGGTCGCGCACGTCGCCCTCGACCAGCACCGGCGAGCGGAACTCCCGGCCGCCGTGCACCACCCGGTGCCCCACCGCGTCGTAGGGCGCGAGGCCGTCGAGCTCGCGGGCCAGGTCGGCGGGCGGGATCTGCTCGACCGCGGGCAGATCGGCGCGGGCCACCACCGCGTCGTGGTCGTCGACCACCCGCAGCTTGAGGGTCGACGACCCGGCGTTGACCACCAGGACGCGCACGCCGGTCGCTGCCGGCTCAGTAGGGCCAGGTCCAGTTGCGCACCGCGGGCAGGTCGTCGCCCACCGCCCGCGTGTAGTCCCGGGCCTCCCGGCGCAGGGCCTCCATCTCGTTGCGCACCTCGGCCACGGCCACGCCCAGGTGGGGCACCCGGTCCACGGCGTCCATCACCAGGTGGAACCGGTCGAGGTCGTTGAGCATGACCATGTCGAACGGCGTCGTGGTCGTGCCCTCCTCCTTGTAGCCCCGCACGTGGATGTTGGCGTGGTTGCGGCGCCGGTAGGTCAGCTGGTGGATCAGCGACGGGTAGCCGTGGAAGGCGAACACCACCGGCCGGTCGGTGGTGAACAGCGCGTCGAAGTCGGCGTCGGTCATGCCGTGGGGGTGCTCGGACGACGGCTGCAGCCGCATGAGGTCGACCACGTTGACCACCCGCACGTTCAGGTCCGGCAGGCGCTGGCGCAGCAGGTCGACGGCGGCCAGCGTCTCCAGCGTGGGCACGTCGCCGCAGCAGGCCAGCACCACCTCTGGCTGGGCCCCGCGGCCGTCGGCCAGACGGGGGGACGACGCCCAGCGCCACTCGGACGCGCCGGCGCGGCAGTGCTCGATGGCCTCGTCCATGCTCAGCCAGTTGGGCAGCGGGTTCTTGCCCGCCACCGTGACGTTCACGTAGTCGCGGCTGCGCAGGCAATGGTCCGTGACCGACAGCAGGGTGTTGGCGTCCGGCGGCAGGTAGACGCGCACCACCTCGGCCTTCTTGTTCACCACCACGTCGATGAAGCCGGGGTCCTGGTGGGAGAAGCCGTTGTGGTCCTGGCGCCACACGTGGCTCGACAGCAGGTAGTTGAGCGACGGGACCGGCGCGCGCCAGGGCAGCTCCCGGGTGATCTGCAGCCACTTGGCGTGCTGGTTGAACATCGAGTCCACGATGTGGACGAACGCCTCGTAGCAGTTGAACAGCCCGTGGCGGCCGGTCAGCGTGTAGCCCTCCAGCCAGCCCTGGCACAGGTGCTCGGACAGGACCTCCATCACCCGCCCCGCGGGGGCGAGGTGGTCGTCGCCCGGCAGGATCTCGCCCAGCCACACCCGGTCGGTCACGTCCAACACCGCGCCCAGGCGGTTGGACACCGTCTCGTCCGGCCCCATCACCCGGAACGTGTCCAGGTTCCGGGCCACCACGTCCCGCAGCCAGCCGCCCATGACCCGCGTGGGCTCGGAGTCGGACCCGCCTGGGCGGGTCACGGGCACCGCGTAGTCCCGGAAGTCGGGCAGGTCGAGCGGGCGGGTCAGGAGGCCGCCGTTGGCATGAGGGTTGGCGCCCATGCGCCGGTCACCCTCGGGAGCCAGCGCCGCGATCTCGGACTGGAGGCGGCCGGTGGCGTCGAACAGCTCGTCGGGGCGGTACGAGCGCAGCCACTCCTCCAGCAGGCGCAGATGCTCGGCGTTGTCCGCCAGCCCGGCCAGCGGCACCTGGTGAGAGCGGTACGTGCCCTCCACCTGCACCCCGTCGACCTCCCGGGGGCCGGTCCAGCCCTTGGGGGTGCGCAGGATGATCATCGGCCAGTGGGGCCGGGTCGTGTCGCTGCCGTCCCGCCAGGCCCGCTGGGCGGAGGCGATCTCGTCCAGCGCCGTGTCGAGCGTGTCGGCCAGGGCGCGGTGGACCGGCTCGGGGTCGTCGCCCTCCACCACGTGCACGCTGTGGCCGTAGCCCTCGAACAGGCGGACCAGCTCGTCGTCGGGGATCCGGGCGAGCACCGTGGGGTTGGCGATCTTGTAGCCGTTGAGGTGGAGGACGGGCAGCACCGCCCCGTCGGTGACGGGGTTGAGGAACTTGTTGGAGTGCCAGGACGCGGCCAGCGCGCCGGTCTCGGCCTCGCCGTCGCCGACGACGCACGCCACCACCAGGTCCGGGTTGTCGAAGGCGGCGCCGTAGGCGTGGGCCAGCGAGTACCCCAGCTCGCCACCCTCGTTGATCGACCCCGGCGTCTCCGGGGCGGCGTGGCTCGGGATCCCACCCGGGAACGAGAACTGGCGGAACAGCTTGCGCATCCCGTCCTCGTCCTGGCCGATCCTCGGGTAGACCTCCGTGTAGGTGCCCTCCAGGTAGGTGTTGGCCACCATGCCGGGCCCGCCGTGGCCCGGGCCGCACACGTAGACGACGTCGAGCTCGCGGGCGCGGATCACCCGGTTGAGGTGGGCGTAGATCAGGTTGAGGCCCGGGGTCGTGCCCCAGTGGCCGAGCAGGCGGGGCTTCACGTGGTCGAGGGTCAACGGCTCGCGCAGGAGCGGGTTGTCGAGCAGGTAGATCTGGCCGACGGACAGGTAGTTCGCCGCGCGCCACCAGGCATGGACGAGGCTCAGCTCTTCCTCCGTGGCGGACGTGGCCGGGGGAGCAGTGGTCGCCATGCCCGCGATGCTTCCACACCGGCACGGCGCGTCGAACGTGTGCGGATAGGTCACGTTGTCTCGTGTCGCGATGTTGTGTTACTTGGAGCCCTCGCTGTCGAGCTGTGGCCCGGCCGCTCAATCGCGGACTCTTGGGCTGTGGCTCACGCCCTATCCGCTCGGCCTCGTGCCGGGGTTCGATCGGATCGTTGGTGTGGGCGCCTGACGTGGGAGAATGGTCGTTACGCGGGGCAGGCGGAGGGAGTGCGCGTGGAGTTCAGGCTGCTGGGCAACCTCGAGGTGTCCAGGGACGGGTCGCCGGTGGACGTCGGCGGCACGCAGCCGCGCACGGTGCTCGCGATGCTCCTCGTGGCCGGCGGCCGGGTGGTGCCCGCCGAGTCGATCATCGAGGCTCTGTGGGGCCACGACCCGCCCGACTCGGCCGCGGGCACGCTGCAGAGCTATGTGTCGCGGCTGCGCCGGGTGCTCGTCCCGGGCGGCGCGCGGGGCGAGGCGGCCAAGGTCCTGGCCTGGGACTCGCCCGGCTACAAGCTGATCGTGGGGGCCACGGCGCTCGACGCCCACCGGTTCGAGTCGCTGGCCGACCAGGGTCGCGGGCTGCTGCTGGCGGGCGACTACGAGTCCGCCCGGGGCGTGCTGCAGGAGGCGCTCGCCCTGTGGCGGGGGCCCGCGCTGCTGGAGTTCGCCCACCTGGACTTCGCCTGGGGCTTCGCCTCCCGGCTGGAGGAGCGCAAGCTGGTGGCGACCGAGGACCGCATCGACGCGGACCTGCGCCTGGGCCGCCACGCCGCGGTGGTGGGCGAGCTGGGTGAGCTGGTGGCGGCCCACCCGTTGCGCGAGCAGCTGCGCCATCACCTGGCCCTGGCGCTCTACCGGTCGGGCCGGCAGGCGGAGGCCCTGCGCGTCCTGGACGACGCCCGCCGCACTCTGCGTAACCAGCTGGGCATCGATCCCGGCCGCCCATTGGTGGAGCTGGAGACCGCCATCCTCAACCAGGACCCGGCGCTGGACCTGGCGCCGACGACCGCTTCGTACCCCACGGGCGAGGTCCCGGTCGTGCCGCTGCCGACCTCCGCCTCGCCACCGCCTGGCCACGACGCCCTGGCGGGGGTATCGCCGGCGCCCGGGGCCCAGCTGGTGGGACGGGACGCCGAGTTGCGTCAGGTCCTGGCCGCGCTGGACGAGGCCCGCGTGGCGCCGCGGGTCGTGCTGGTCGAGGGCGAGCCCGGCATCGGCAAGACCCGCCTGGTGGAGGAGCTGGCCGCCTTGGCCACGGCCCGCGGGATGACCGTGCTGTGGGGCCGCGCCTTCGAGGGTGGGGCCGCGCCCGCCTTCTGGCCCTGGCTCCCGCCTCTGCGGGCGCTGGTGGCCCAGCCGCCCGCGGGCCTCGACATCGGGCCCGAGCTACGGGCGCTGGCCTCGTCCTCCGGCGCCGACGGGACCGCCGGGCCCAGCACCGACCGCACCCGCTACCTGCTGTTCGACGCCGTCACCGCCCTGGTGCGGGGCTCGGCTGCCCACCGCCCCGTGCTGGTGGTGCTGGACGACATCCAGTGGGCCGACCTGGCCTCGCTGGAGCTGCTGGCCTACCTGTCCGGCCAGCTGGTCGACTCGCCCGTGCTGCTGGCCTGCACCGTCCGCCAGCTGGAGGTGGGGCGCAACGACGCGGTCGTGGAGACCCTGGCGTCGCTGTCCCGGGTGCCGGCCACCCGCCGGATCCTGCTGAAGGGCCTCTCGCTGCGGGCGATGACCGAGCTGGTGGCGTCGGCCACCGAGCGTCCCGTCGAGCCCCAGGTCACCGCGGCCATCCAGCAGCGGGCCGACGGCAACCCGTTCTTCGCCACCGAGCTGGCCCGGCTGCTCGACGCCGAGCGGGACGAGGCCGACCCGCGGACCGCGGTGGCGCCGGGCGGGGGGGTGCCCTCCAGCGTGCGGGATGTCGTCCGGCGCCGCATCGCGCGGCTGCCCGAGGCCACGGTGCCCGTCCTCGAGGTGGCGGCGGTCATCGGCCGGGACGTGGACGTCGACCTGCTGACCACCGCGGCCGGCAACGGCCTCGACGAGGTGCTCGACGCCATCGAGCCGGCGGTGGTGCACCGGCTCATGGCCCCGCTGCCCGACCGTCCCACCACGTTCCGGTTCTCCCACGCCCTCGTGCGGGAGGTGGTGGCCGACGACGTGAGCGCCCTGCGCCGGGCGCGGATCCACCTGGCCGTGGCCGACGCCCTGGACGAGCGGTCCGGGGGCCTGGACGACGCGGCCGAGATCCTGGCCGAGCACCTGTGGGCGGCGGCGCCGCTCGGCGTGGGCCAGCGGGCGGCCGAGGCGCTGGAGCACGCGGCCGAGGTGGCCGTGCGCCGCTACGCGTTCGAGTCGGCCGAGGGCCTGCTGGCCCGGGCCGCGCAGCTCCGCCGCACCGCGGGTTCCAAGGCGTCCGACATCGAGGCCGAGCTGGTGACGTCGTGCCGCCTGCTGTCCATCCAGCGCTCGGTGCGCGGCTACGCCAGCGTGGCCCAGTCGCCCCACCTGCGCCGGGCCAAGGAGCTGGCCCGCCGCAGCGAGCGGGTCGACATCCTGGCCCGCCTGCTGTGGACCGAGTGGGCGGCCTACGACAGCATGTGCGACTTCGACCGGTCCGGCGCCGTGGCCCTGCAGCTCCACGAGCTGGGCACCGGGTCGAGCGACCCGCTGGTGCAGGTCACGGGCCTGGCGTCCCTGGGGATCAGCCGCTGGCACCGGGGCGAGGTGGGCGAGGCCAGCACGATGCTGGACGAGGCGGTGGTGGTGGGCGCGGGCGTCGCGGTCCCGGCCATGACGCTCGGGCTGGACCTGGAGGTGCTCCTGCTGCCCCATCCCTTCAGCCGCTACCTGCAGGTGCTGACCGGGGCGCTGGAGGGGGCGGCGGAGGCCGAGACCGCCTTCGAGGAGCTGGCGGCGGCGGCGCCCGATCGCTACGCGGTGTCGCTGGTGCAGATGTTCTCGTCCGGGGGCGCGCTCACGACGGGGCGGTTCGAGTGGGCCGAGCGGGCCGCCCGCAAGGGCATCGAGGCCGATCCCGAGTCGACGTTCAGCTTCTGGGGCCGGGGGCTCCAGGGCTACCTGGCGGCGGCGCTGATCGAGCAGGGGCGCTACGACGAAGGCCTCGCCGCCCTGGACGTGGCCATCGACCGCTTCGTGGAGGCCGGGGGCCGCACCGGCGTGGTGGTCTACAAGTCGGCCCGGGCTGCGGGCCTGGCCGGTGCCGGGCGGCTGGATGCGGCCGCCAAGGCCGTCACCTCGGCCTACAAGGAGCTGGACACCTACGGCGAGCGCTTCGCCGAGCCGCTGGTCCTGGAGGCCGACGCCCGCTACCGCCACGCCGCGGGCGAGACCGGCGCCGAGGACCTGTTGGCGCGGGCCACCGCGCTCGCCACCGCGGGCGGCGCCCACGCCATCGCCCGCCGCATCCAGGCCACGGCCGCGCGCCTGCTCACTCCGTGAGGTCGGTGGCCTCGGCCAGGGCCGCGAAGTACTCGAGCACCTCGTGGAGGCAGTGGTCGCCGTCCAGGCCGAGGATCACCTCGTGGGCCCCGGCGGCGCGGGTGGCACGGAGGTCGTCCGCCACCTGATCGACCGTGCCGTGATACGACGGCCGCCCCGCGGCGAGCGGCTCGTCGCTCAGGGTGACGTTGGCCCGCACCACCAGCTCCAGCGCATCGGGGTCGCGGCCGTGGCTCGCGGCCAGGTGGCGGACGGTGGTCCACAGCCCGCCGAGGCGGTCCACCGGTACGCCCTGGGGGTTCCAGCCGTCGGCCCGCCGGGCGACCCGGTCGAGCCCGTCGGCCGACATGCCGGCCAGCAGCACCGGGGGCCGGTCCCGGGACTCGGGGGCGGCCGCCCACGCGGCGTCGAGCACGTCGAGCGTCTCTTCCAGCCGCCGGCCGCGCTCGGCGTGGGGGACGCCGACGGCCTTGTACTCCTCGGGTGAGGCGCCGAGCCCGAGCCCGATGGTCAGCCGGCCGTCGCTCAGCAGGTCGAGCGAGGCCAGCGATCGGGCCAGCAGCACCGGCTGGTACCAGGGGGCGACCAGCACGCTCGTCCCCAGCCGCACGCGATCGGTGACGGCCGCGGCGTAGGCCAGCACGGTGATCGGGTCCAGGACGGCATCGGGATCGGACACGCGGTCGACCACCCAGATCGACGAGTAGCCGACCTGCTCGGCGCCTGCGGCAGCCGAGCGCACCGACGCCGGGTCGGCCAGGCAACCGGCCTGGGCGAGGGCGACGCCGAGTCTCATGGGATCTCCTCCAGCAGAGGCGGCGATGTCGACTCCGTTATCTCCCACGGCGCTCACCGCCCGCTTGACGATCGCTTGCACCGGCGGACCGCAGCCGGCCTCTGACAGCATGACGGTCGTGGGGGAGACCATGACCGCTTACCGGATCGTGAGCTGGGGCCAGCCGCCCCGGCTCACCGCCGCGCCCGTGCCCGAACCGGGGCCGGGCGAGGTGCTGGTGGAGGTGGCGGGCAACGGGCTGTGCCACTCGGACGTGGACATGGCGGCCATCCCTGGGGAGATCGCCGAGGCGCTGGGCTGGTCGCTGCCCTTCACCCTCGGTCACGAGGTGGGTGGCCGCATCGCCGCTCTCGGCCCCGGGGTCTCGGGCTTCGCGGTGGGCGAGGACGTGGCGCTGGTGTCGCCCGCGTCCTGCGGGACGTGCCCGGCCTGCCGCCGGGGGCAGGACAGCGCCTGCCCGAACGGCCTGGCCGGCCGGGGCTACGGCCGGGACGGCGGCCTGGCCCGGTACGTGCTCGCCCCCGCCCCTCGGGGCCTCGTCCGGCTGTCCGGCCTCGACCCGCTGGTGGCGGGTCCCCTGACCGACGCGGGTGCTACTTCCCACCACGCGGTGGCGCGAGTGCTGCGCCATCTCGACGACAGCGAGGCGACCGCGGTGGTCGTCGGCGCCGGCGGACTGGGCGCGTTCGCCGTGCAGCTCCTGCGGGCCCTGAGCCCGGCCCGGGTGGTGGCCGTCGACCCCAATCCGGCCCGCCAGGCCGTGGCGCTCGACCTGGGCGCCCACGAGGCCGTCCCCGCACTGGGGGACGCGGTCGCGCCCGGCTCGGCCGCCGCCGTGCTCGACCTGGTGGGCACCGATGACACGATCCTGGCGGGGCTGGCCGCGGTCCGCCCCTACGGCGCCTTCGGGCTCGTGGGC
>JBKPRV010000329.1:0-17991 GCA_046734715.1 Actinomycetota bacterium
GACCCGGAGCGGGTGGAACCCGTGGTCACGCACTGCGCCCGGCGGCGAAGCCGCAGCGGCCGAGATCGCCATGAAGGACTACGATAATCTAGTTCTCAGTTTCCGACAACGTCAGTTGCACAGGGGGAGGGACGTGACCGAGATCGCTCGGGAGACCTGGGGCCTGCGCCACATCCCCGCGGACCTCGCGGAGAGCTACAGGGCCAGCGGCCGGTGGACCGACGCCTCCCTCGGGGACATGGTGGCGACCGGCCTCGGGACCATGGGCGACGTCGGGTTCCGGGTGCGCTCGGCGGTCCGGCCGTGGTCGGGCACCTTCGCCGACGTGGACCGAGCCGCCCGCTCCCTCGCCACGGCGCTGCAGGCACGCGGCGTGGGGCCCGGCAGCGTGGTCGCCTTCCAGATCCCCAACTGGGTGGAGGCCGGCATCACCTTCTGGGCCGCGGCTTACCTCGGCGCGGTGGTGGTGCCGATCGTGCACTTCTACGGCGCCAAGGAGGTCGACTACATCGTGCGGGCCATCGAGCCCGACGTCGTGGTCACGGCCGACCGGTTCGGCCACAGCGACTTCCTCGCCACCTGGGGCGAGGTGCTGGCCCGCCAGCCGGTCCCGCGGTGGTTCGTGGTAGGCGGGTCGGGCCGGGACGACCTGCCCGCCACCGCGACGCCGTTCGCGGAGCTGCTCGACGGCGCCCCGCTGGAGTCGCCCCTGGCCGTCGACCCCGACGCGCCTGCGCTGATCGGCTTCACCTCGGGGACCACCCGCGACCCCAAGGGGGTGGTCCACTCGCACCGCACCATCGGCTGCGAGACCCGCCAGCTCGACCGCATGTTCCCGATCGGCGGCCCGCCGCAGATCACCGCCGCGCCGGTGGGGCACTTCATCGGCATGCTCAATGCCTTCCTCGTCCCGCTGCTGCGCACCCGGGCGGTCAACCTCATCGACGTCTGGGACCCGGGCGAGGTGCTGCGCATGATGCGGGAGGACGGCCTGGGCATGGGCGGCGGCGCCACCTACTTCCTCACCAGCCTGCTCGACCACCCCGACTTCACCGACGAGCACCTGGCGCTGATGCCCTTCGCCGGGCTCGGCGGGTCGCCGGTGCCGGTGGCCGTCACCGAGCGGGCCACCCGGCTCGGCATCAAGGTGTTCCGCTCCTACGGCAGCACCGAGCACCCCTCGATCACCGGCTGCACGCTGGACGACCCCGAGGACAAGCGGCTCACCACCGACGGGCGCCCGCTGGCCGGGGTCGAGATCCGGCTGGAGGACGGGGGCGAGATCGTGAGCCGGGGCCCGGACTGCTGCCTGGGCTACACCGACCCGGGACTGACCGCCGCCGCGTTCGATGCCGGCGGCTGGTACCGCACCGGCGACGTGGGCGTCCTCGACGGCGACGGCTACCTCACCATCACCGACCGCGTGTCCGACATCATCATCCGTGGCGGCGAGAACATCAGCGCCCAGGAGGTCGAGGAGCTGCTGCTGGGCGTGGACGGCATCGCCGAGATCAGCGTGGTGGCCGCCCCCGACGAGCGGCTGGGCGAGCACGCGGCCGCCATCCTGCGCCTGCGCCCCGGCGCCGAGGCTCCCACGCTCGCCGACGTCCGCTCCCACCTGGCGGCGGCCGGCCTGGCCCGCCAGAAGTGGCCCGAGTCGCTCCACGTGGTGGCCGACTTCCCCCGCACGCCGTCGGGCAAGGTCCAGAAGTTCGTCCTGCGGCGCCGGCTGAGAGACGGACTCCTGGAAACGTCGTTCTCGCAGGACTAGAGTCCCACTCTGATGGCTGTGCTCACCACCGAGAAGCTCGGCGACCGCGTCGGGGCCGAGGTCAAGGGCGTCGACCGCGAACGCCTGCTGGCCGACGAGGACCTGCCCGCCGCGTGCCTGGAGGCGCTCGAGGCCAACGGCGCGCTCGTGTTCCGCGACCTCCACATCGACGACGCCACGCAGGTCGCGTTCAGCCGCAAGCTGGGCGAGGTCGAGGTCTTCGGCCAGGGCGAGCTCCCCGAGATCTTCCGGGTCACCCTCGACCCGGCCAAGAACCCGGTCGCCTCCTACCTGAAGGGGACCTTCGACTGGCACATCGATGGCTGCACCGAGGACATCCCCATCATGGCCACCATGCTGAGCGCCCACGCCGTGGCCGACACGGGGGGCGAGACCGAGTTCGCCAGCACCTACGGCGCCTACGACGTCCTGAGCGACGAGGAGAAGGTGCGGTTCGACTCGGTGCGGGTGGTGCACACCATCGAGGCCGCCCAACGCCTGGCCTTCCCTGACCCCAGCCCCGAGGAGGTGGCGATCTGGCGGAAGCGGCCGGCCAAGGTCCACCCGCTCGTGTGGCGGCATCGCTCGGGGCGCTGCTCGCTCGTGCTCGGGGCCACCACCGACCACGTGGTCGGCATGGACCGCGACGAGGGCCGCGCCCTGCTTGACGACCTGCTGGCCCGCTCCACCACCCCCGACCGCGTCTACCGCCACGAGTGGAACGTGGGCGACGTGGTCATCTGGGACAACCGCGGCGTGCTCCACCGGGCCTGTCCCTACGACCCCTCGTCCCCCCGAGACATGCACCGGACGACCTTCGCCGGCGACGAGGCGATCCAGTGACCGCCGAACGCACGGCCATCGTGACCGGCGCCGGGTCCGGCATCGGGCTTGCCATCGCCGAGCGGCTGGCGGACGACGGGCTGGCGGTCGCCATCTTCGACCGCGACGGCGACGCGGCCCAGAGCGCGGCGGCCAAGATCGGGGCCGCGGGCGGCACGGCGATCGGGCTCACGGTCGACGTGACCGACCGGCCCGGGATCGAGGCCGCGGTCGCCGAGGTCGGCAGCCGGCTGAGCGTCCCCACCGTGCTGGTCAACAACGCCGGCCTCGACGGCTTCGACCCGTTCCTCTCCATCACGCCGGAGAAGTGGGCCCGCCTCCTCGAGGTCAACCTGACCGGCACCTTCCACTGCTGCCAGGCCGTGGTCCCGGGCATGATCGAGGCGGGCTGGGGCCGGATCGTGAACATCTCGTCGTCGAGCGCCCAAGGTGGCCAGCCGCTGATGACCCACTACGTGGCGTCCAAGGCGGGCGTGATCGGGTTCACCAAGGCCCTGGCCCTGGAGCTGGGCCCCAAGGGGATCACGGTCAACACCATCCCGCCCGGGTTCATCGACACGCCGATGCTGCGGCGCACCGAGAGCAAGGGGCTCCTGGGCCAGGGCGTCGACTACCACGCCTCGCAGTCGCCGGTCCGCCGGGTGGGGCGACCCGAGGACATCGCCGCCGCCTGCTCCTTCCTGGTGCGCGACGAGGCGAGCTACATCACCGGCCAGGTCATCGGCGTTAACGGCGGTCGCAATACCTGAGATCCATCTTCTCGGGAATCACGGGAATCGGTTCTACCGGAGGTAATCTCAGCGCATGGCACGAAACCAACCGGCGGCCGACTCGCCCGCGACCGATCGTTCCGGCACGTGGCGTGAGATGGCGGTCGCGCGGTCGCTCGACCCGGCACGCGCGCGGGCCGAGCAGCGCGTGCAGCGGTTCCTCGACGCCGCGCTCGAGCTGATGCACAGCGACTCCGAGAAGGAGTTCACCGTCCAGGACGTGGTCGAGCGCTCCGGGCAGTCGCTGCGCAGCTTCTACCAGTACTTCGCGGGCAAGCACGAGCTGCTGCTGGCCCTGTTCGAGGAGTCGGTCCGCTCCACCGCCGAGCAGCTCCAGGAGACGGTCGACGAGATCGACGACCCGTTCGAGCGCCTCCACCGCTTCGTGGTCGACCACTACGTCATCTGCCGGCCGGCGGTGAAGGGGAAGTCCGGCCGCAAGCCCCGGCCGACGCCGGTCGCCATGGCCGAGTTCGCCCAGCAGCTGCTGACCGAGCATCCCAAGGAGGCCTCGCAGGCCTTCGTCCCCATGATCACGCTGCTCGAGCGGCTGCTCGCGGAAGCGGAGGCCGCGGGCGCCATCCAGCCCGCGCTCCCCCGCCGCCGCGTGGCCGGCATCGTGCTCCAGGCGATCATGTTCAACGTCTTCGCCTCCACCATCAGCGGCTCGTCCATCCGGCCCGATCCGCACGAGGCCGCCGAGGAGCTGTGGGACCTCCTCCTCCACGGCATCGGGGCCGACAACCGCGGCTGAGGCCGCCGGACTAGAGGACCAGCGAGTCGTGGCCCTCCCAATACCGCTCGCGCAGTAGCCGCTTGTAGAGCTTGCCGTTCGGGTCGCGCGGCAGCTCGGTGACGAAGTCGACCTGGCGCGGGCACTTGTAAGTGGCCAGCTCGCTGCGGCAGTAGGCCAGCAGCTCGGCCTCCAGGTCGGGACCCGCGGCCGCGGGGTCCACGGGCTGGACGACGGCGCGCACCGCCTCGCCCATCTCCGGGTCGGGCACGCCGATCACCGCCACGTCGGCCACCGCGGGATGACCGGCGAGAACGTTCTCCGCCTCCTGCGGGTAGATGTTCACCCCGCCCGAGATGATCATGTGGGCCCGGCGGTCGGTCAGGTAGAGGTAGCCGTCGTCGTCCAGGTAGCCGATGTCGCCGAGGGTCCGCCAGCCGCGGTCGTTGGTGACCGACGCCGTCTTCTCCGGGTCGTTGTGGTACTCGAACGGGCGGCCCCCGCCGAACCACACCACGCCCGACTCCCCCGGAGGTCGCTCCTCGCCGTCCTCGTCCAGGATGTGGCACTCGCCCAGGGGCCGGCCCACGGAACCGGGGTGAGCCAGCCACTCCTCGGGCGTGATGTAGGTGCTGCCGATGTCCTCGGTGCCCGCGTAGTACTCGTGGATGATCGGGCCCCACCACTCCAGCATCTGGCGCTTGACCGCCACCGGGCAGGGGGCGGCGGCGTGGATGGCGAAGCGCAGGCTCGACAGGTCGTAGCGCTCCCGCTCGGCCTCGGGCAGGCGCAGCATGCGGATGAACATGGTGGGGACGAACTGGGCGTGGGTCACCCCGTGGCGCTGGATCACCTCGAGGCACTGGCGGGGATCGAACCGCTCCATCACCACCACCGTGGCGCCGAGTCGCTGCATCGACATCGAGTAGACCAGCGGCGCCGAGTGGTACAGCGGCGCCGGGCACAGGTACACCGAGCCGGGGCCGACCCCGCCCTGGGCGGACAGCGCCCGGGCCAGCAGCACCGGCGTGGCCGACGGGTCGCCGAGCGGCGTGCCGGGCAGCGGCTTGCGCACGCCTTTGGGCCGCCCGGTGGTGCCCGAGGAGTACAGCATCTCCCGGCCCTCGGCCTCGTCCTTCGCCGGAAGCCGGGCCGCGCCCGCCACCACGTCCTCGTAGCGCTCGAAGCCGGGGAGGTCCCCGACCCCCACCCGCACCGGGATGCGGGCCAAGTCGAGGCCGGCCACGACCTCGGCCATGGCCTCCGAGGCGATGAGCACGACCGCGCCGCAGTCGTCCAGCACGTACTGGACCTCGCCCGGGCGCAGGTGGCTGTTGATGGCCGTGTAGTAGAGGCCCGACCGCTGGGCCGCCCACGCCACCGGCAGGTAGTGCCGGTTGTTCTCCATCAGCACCGCGACGTGGTCGCCGGCGGAGACGCCCCGGGACCGCAGGGCCTGCGCCAGGCGCCGGGACCGGTCCTCCAGCGCGGCGTAGCTCACTGTGTCACCGCTGGTGGCCATGACCAGGGCGGGCGCGTCCGGGGTCTGCTCGGCGTGCCAGGTCGGGGTCAACTGCATGCGACGGCCTCCATCACCTCACCGAAGCGGGTCAGAGTCTCGGGTGGGGCGAAGTCGGCGAACCACACGTAGAAGCGCTCGACGCCCCGGGCCCGCAGTCTCGCGAAGTGATCGACCAGCTCGTCGACCGTGCCCACCGCGGCCGCATCGCCCAACGTCCAGGCGCCGAAGCGGCGGTGGAACAGGGCGGTGACCGCCTCGCGGTCCGCCTCACGGGGGACCAGGGCCACCATCGTCTGCAGCGAGACCCGGGCGCCGCCGACCTCCGTCCGGCCGTCGTCGAGCCGGTCGAGGGAGTGGACCGGGACGTTCCACCAGTCGGCGTGCTCCCGGACCAGGGCCAGGGTCCGCGGGCCGGCGCCGCCGATCACGATGGGGATGGGGCCCGTGGGCGTCGGCCGCTGCCGGGCGTCGCTCAGCCGGAAGAACCGGCCCTCGTAGCTGACCGGCTCGCCGGTCCACAGCGCGCGCATCACCTCCAGGGACTCGCCCAGCCGGGCCACCCGCTCGCGGGGCGGGGCCGCGCCCACGCCGAAGGTGTCGAGCTCCTCGGGCACCGAGCCCCAGCCGATGCCCAGGTCGAAGCGGCCGCCCGAGGCGTGGTCGAGGGTCACCGCCTGGCGGGCCAGCACGGCCGGGTGGCGCAGCGGATCGCACAGGACCAGGTGGCCGATGCGCAGCGTGCGGGTGGCGGCGAGCAGCCAGCCGGCCAGCGCCATCGCCTCCCACATGTCGTGCTGGTCGGCCAGCGGCGGCGCCAGGTGGTCCATCAACGCCAGGCCCTCGAAGCCGGCGGCCTCCGCGGCTCGCGCCCGCTCGACGACGGCGTCGACCGGCATGCGCATCTGGGGCAGGAAGACGTGGAAGCTCACGGCCGCCTCGCCCCGACGACGGCGAGGCACAACTCGACCAGGTGAGCGGTGGCGGCCCGCGTGGGGCGAGACCGCCCCCACAGATGGTCCGACATCACGCCCACCACTGCGTGGGCTACGAACGTGGCATCACCGTCCGGGTCCGCGCTGCCGAGCGCTGCGAACGGGTCGCGCAGCAGGGCGCTCAGCGGCCGGCTGGCCGACGGGAGGCCCTGGCCCACGGTGCCCGCGTTCCACAGGACGGCCAGTGTGGTGGCGGCGATGTCCTCGTCGGCCGCCTGGGCCAGCACGCCTTCGACCCAGCGCTGGACCTGGCCCTCGGGCGTCGCCTCCTTGGCCATCTGGTGGGCCAGGTAGCTCAGCAGGCGCTCGGTGCCGTCCTCCAGGATGGCGGCCACCAGGGCGTCCTTGGACGGGAAGTGGCGGTAGAAGGCGTCGTTCGAGAGGCCCGCGGCGGCCACGATGTCGGCGACCCGGGGGCGGGAGGTCGTACCACAGGCTCGCATCAGGTCCAGCGCGGCGTCGAGCAGGCGCCGGACCTCGTCCGCGTAGCCGGCCCCCCTTCGGCTCAGAGTCTGCAGCGCGATCCGAGCCGCAACATCGTTCGGCTCGATCGGAACTGTACTTGGCATAGGAAGAATCATATTCTGGCGGCATGTGGGATTTCGAGACCGAACCAGAGTTCCAGGAGAAGCTGGACTGGGCCGACCGGTTCGTGCGCGAGGAGGTGGAGCCGCTCGACCTGGTCTGGCCGGGCCTGCAGTTCACCCCCCTCGACGAGACGCGACGCAAGGTGGTCGAGCCGCTCAAGGACGAGGTGCGCCGCCAGAAGCTGTGGGCCACCCACCTCGGCCCCGACCTCGGCGGTGAGGGCTACGGGCAGCTCAAGCTCTCGCTGCTGAACCAGATCCTGGGCCGCTCGCAGTGGGCGCCCATCGTCTTCGGCTGCCAGGCTCCCGACACCGGCAACGCCGAGATCATCGCCCACTACGGCACGCCCGAGCAGAAGGACCGCTACCTGCGCCCGCTGCTGGAGGGCGAGCTGTTCTCCTGCTACTCGATGACCGAGCCCCACGCGGGGGCCGATCCCACCATGTTCAAGACCCGGGCCACCCGGGACGGCGACGAGTGGGTCATCAACGGCTGGAAGTTCTTCTCCTCCAACGCCCGCACCGCCAGCTTCCTCATCGTGATGGCGGTGACCAACCCCGACGTGAGCCCCTACAAGGGCATGTCCATGTTCCTGGTCCCGACGGACACGCCGGGCATCGACATCGTGCGCAACATCGGCCTGGGCGGCGAGCGCCAGGGCGAGGGCTCGCACGCGCTGATCCACTACGACGACGTGCGGGTCCCGGCCGACGCCCTGTTGGGCGGCGAGGGCCAGGCCTTCGTCATCGCCCAGACCCGCCTCGGCGGCGGGCGCATCCACCACGCCATGCGCACCATCGGTCTGGCCCAGAGCGCGCTGGACATGATGTGCGAGCGGGCGCTCAGCCGGGAGACCCAGGGCAGCCTGCTGGCGGACAAGCAGTTCGTGCAGGGCTACATCGCCGACTCGTACGCCCAGCTCGCGCAGTTCCGGCTGTTCGTGCTGTACACGGCGTGGTCGATCGACAAGCACAACGACTACCGCAAGGTGCGCAAGGACATCGCCGCGGTCAAGGTGCTCATGCCGGACGTGCTCCACGACATCGCCTGGCGGGCCATGCAGGTCCACGGCGCGCTGGGCGTGTCCAACGAGATGCCCTTCTCCAGCATGATGCTGGGGGCCAGCGTGATGGGCCTGGCCGACGGGCCCACCGAGGTCCACAAGGTGACCGTGGCCCGCCAGGTGCTGCGCGACTACTCCCCCAGCGACGACCTGTGGCCCACCCAGCACCTGCCCAAGAAGCGGGCGGCGGCGCGCGAGAAGTACGCCGCGTACCTGGAGCACGAGGTGGGCAACCTGTGATCGACGCCGACCGGCTGGCCTCGTGGATGGACGGGGCCGGCCTGGCCAAGGGCGAGCCCGTCGAGCTCCGGTTCATCTCGGGCGGCACCCAGAACGAGATCTACGAGATCCGGCGCGGTGACCTGCACTGCGCCATGCGCATCCCGCCGCCCGAGGCCCCGGCGCCCCGGGACGAGGGCATCGTGCGCGAGTGGCGGATCATCGAGGCGCTGGGGGGGACCGACGTCCCCCACACCGAGGCCATCGCGGTGTGCACCGACCAGGCCGTGCTCGGGCGCACCTTCTACCTGATGGGCTACGTCGACGGCTGGTCCCCCATGAACACCGACGGCTGGCCCGCGCCGTTCGACAGCGATGTGACGGCGCGGCAGGGGCTGGCGTACGAGCTGGTCGAGGGCATCGCCCGGCTGTCCAAGGTGGACTGGCGGGCCAAGGGCCTCGAGGGCCTCGGGCGCCCGGACGGCTTCCACGAGCGCCAGGTGGACCGCTGGACCCGGTTCGTGGAGCGGATCAAGGGCCGCGAGCTGCCCGGCTTCGACGTGGCCGCCGCCTGGCTGCGGGAGCACAAGCCCATCGACCACATCCCCGGGATCATGCACGGCGACTACCAGTTCGCCAACGTGATGTTCCGCCACGGCGGGCCCGCCCGGCTCGCCGCCATCGTGGACTGGGAGATGGGCACGGTGGGCGACCCCAAGCTCGACCTGGCCTGGGTGGTGCAGGGCTGGCCCGAGGACACCGAGACGCCCGGGGACGCGTTCGCCAGTTACGTGGACATGACCGGGATGCCGCCTCGGGACGCGGTCCTGGACCGCTACGCCGAGGTGTCGGGCCGCCAGGTCGACGACATGGACTACTACGTCGTGCTGGCCCGCTGGAAGCTGGCCGTGGTGCTCGAGCAGGGCTTCCAGCGGGCGGGCGACGACGAGAAGCTGCTGGCCTTCGGCCCGGTGGTGCTCAAGCTGTTCGAGGACGCCGCCGCCCTGGCCGAGTCCACGGACTACCGCTGACGTGCGGGCCGCGGTCTGCCGGGAGTACGGCCCGCCCGAGGCGGTGGCCGTGGAGGACCTCCCCTCGCCTTCGCTCGGTCCGGGGCAGGTGCGGGTGCGGGTAGCCGCCGCCGCGGTCAACTTCCCCGACGTGCTGCTGGTGGCGAACCGCTACCAACTCAGCGCGCCCGTCCCCTTCGTGCCGGGCAGCGAGTTCGCGGGCGTCGTGGCCGGGGTGGCCGACGACGTGGCCGGCATCTCCGTGGGCGACCGGGTGACCGGGACCGCCATGGTGGGGGCCTTCGCCGAGGAGGTGGTGGTCGGCGCGGGTGCGGTGCGCCCGATCCCGGCCGGCGTGGACACCCGCCACGCGGCCGCCTTCGGGGTGGCGCACCGCACCGCGTTCCACGTGCTGCGCTCGGTCGCCGCCCTGCAACCGGGCGAGGAGCTGGTGGTGCTCGGGGCGGGCGGCGGCGTGGGACTGGCCGCGGTGCAGCTGGGCGTGGTGCTGGGAGCGTCGGTGACGGCGGTGGCGTCGTCGGCCGAGAAGCTGGAGGTGGCGGCGGCCCAGGGAGCGGCGCACGTCATCGACCACCGGGCGGGCAACCTGCGCCAAGCGCTGCGGGAGGCGCTGCCCGAGGGGGCCGACGTGGTGGTCGACCCCGTGGGCGGCGCCCTGGCCGAACCCGCGCTGCGGGCGCTGCGCTGGGACGGGCGGTTCGTCACCGTGGGCTACGCCTCGGGTGACATCCCCCGCATCCCGCTCAACCTGGTGCTGCTGAAGGGCATCCGCATCGTCGGCTTCGAGTTCTACGGCTTCGTCACCCACTCGCCCGACGAGTTCCAACGCGGCGAGGAGGAGCTGGGCGGCCTGCTGGCGTCGGGCCGGATCGTCCCCCACATCGGGGCATCGTTCGGCCTGGACGACACGGCCGCGGCGCTGCGGCTGGTGGCCGACGGCCGGGCCGTCGGGAAGGTCGTCATCGACGTGTGATGCTAAGGTGACTCTCAAGAACTGTGAATCACGTTCTCATGAGGGGTAACCATGGTTGATGGGACAACACCGCTCGATGACCTCATCCTCGTCAGCGTCGACGACCACCTCATCGAGCCACCCGACCTCTTCGTCAACCACCTCGACGCCAAGTACCTCGACCGGGCGCCCAAGCTGGTCCGGAACGACGAGGGCTCCGACGTGTGGACGTTCGGCCAGATGGTCATGGAGACCGCCGCGCTCAACGCCGTCGCCGGGCGCCCCAAGGAGGAGTACGGCATGGAGCCGCAGAGCCTCGACGAGGTGCGGCCCGGCTGCTACGACGTCCACGAGCGGGTCAAGGACATGGACGCGGGCGGCGTGCTGGCGTCGATGAACTTCCCCTCCTTCCCCACCTTCACCGCCCGCACCTTCCTGAGCGAGGACCTCGATCTGTCCAACGCCCTGGTGCGGGCCTACAACGACTGGCACATCGACGAGTGGTGCGCCGCCTACCCCGGCCGCTTCATCCCCATGGCCGTCCCCGCCATCTGGAGCGCCGAGGAGACCGCGGCCGAGGTGCGCCGGACGGCGGCCAAGGGCTGCCACTCGCTGAGCTTCACGGAGAACCCCGCCGCGCTCGGCTACCCCAGCTTCCACGACGAGTACTGGGACCCGGTGTGGCGGGCGTGCGTCGAAACCGGCACGGTGCTGTCGATCCACCTGGGCTCGTCGGGCCGGCTCACCATCCCCGCCGTGGACTCGCCGCCCGACGTGATGATCACGCTGCAGCCCATGAACATCCAGTCGGCGGCGGCCGACCTGCTGTGGTCACGGGTGCTCAAGACCTACCCCGACCTGCGGGTCGCCCTGTCCGAGGGCGGCACCGGCTGGATCCCCTACTTCCTGGACCGGCTCGACCGCACCTACGAGATGCACCGGGCCTGGACCCAGCAGGACTTCGGGGGCCGGCTGCCCAGCGAGGTGTTCCGCGAGCACTTCCTCACGTGCTTCATCAGCGACCCGGTCGGGGTGCAGCTGCGGGAGAGGATCGGCGTCGACAACATCGCCTGGGAGGCGGACTACCCCCACAGCGACTCGATGTGGCCCACCGCCCCCGAGGAGCTGACCGCGGTGTTCGCGGCCAACGCGGTGACCGACGACGAGATCCGCAAGATCACCCACGAGAACGCCATGCGGTGGTACTCGTTCGACCCCTTCGCCCACGTGCCGCGGGACCAGGCGACCGTCGGGGCGCGGCGGGCCAGGGCCGCCGGCCACGACGTGTCGATCATGCCCCTCAGCACCCGGGTGCGCACCCCGGACGAGAAGCTCGAAGGCTTCCGCCGCCGGGCCCGGCGGGCCGTGGCCGCGGGGCGGTGAGCACCGTGGCCACCCGGCAGATGGCGCTGGTCGGCTTCATGCAGGCCGGCAACGTCACGGTGTATGCGGGCTCGTGGCGCCACCCGTCCACCGAGCACGGCTTCCTGACGCCGGGCTTCTACCAGAAGCTCGGGCGCACCCTGGAGCAGGGCTGCTTCGACATGATGTTCTTCGACGACCGGCTGGCGATGCCCGGCATCTACGGCGGGTCGGTGGCCGACGCGGTGCGCCTGGGCGCCCGGCCCGTCAAGCTCGACCTCAGCATCGTGCTCGGCCTGATCGCGGGCGTCACCAGCCACATCGGCCTGGGCGCCACCTACTCCACGACCTACTACCCGCCCTTCCACGTGGCCCGCACCTTCGCCACCCTCGACCACCTGTCGGGCGGCCGCGCCGCCTGGAACGTGGTCACCTCGGTGAACGACAGCGAGGCCCAGAACTACGGCGTCGAGCACCACCTGGGCCACGACGAGCGCTATGACCGGGCCGACGAGTTCCTGGAGGCCACCACCGGCCTGTGGGACACCTGGGACGACGACGCCCTGGTGCTCGACCGCGAGCGCGGGGTGTTCGCCGACCCCGACAAGGTCCACCCGCTCGACTACGACGGCGACTGGTTCAAGGTGCGGGGGCCGCTCACCGTGCCCCGCTCGCCCCAGGGCCGGCCGGTCCTGCTGCAGGCGGGCTCGTCGGGCCGGGGGCGGGACTTCGCCGCCCGCTGGGCCGAGCTGATCTTCACCGGCGACCCCGACGTCGATGTGGCCCGCTCGCACTACAAGGACCAGAAGGAGCGCATCGCCGCCCGCGGCCGCGACCCCGAGGCGGTCAAGATGCTGCCCATGGCCTACACCGTGATCGGCGAGTCACGGGCGCACGCCGAGGAGCGTGAGCAGCTGTTCCTCAACGAGCTGGTCGACCCGCAGGCCTCGCTGGCGCTGCTGTCGGAGCTGATGAACTACGACTTCTCCGGCCTGGCCCTCGATGCGCCCATCACCGACGAGCTGATCGAGTCGGTGTCGGGCATCCGGGGTCTGGTGCAGAACCTGCGCCAGCACATCGGCGGCACCGTCACGCTGGCCGACCTGGCCGGCCACCGGGCCACGCTGCTGCAGGGCCCCCGCTTCGTGGGGACCGCCCGCGAGGTGGCCGACCAGATGGAGGAGTGGTTCGAGGGCGACGCCTGCGACGGCTTCACCGTCGCCGCCACCCACGTGCCCGGCGCCTACGAGGACGTGGTCCGCATGCTGGTGCCCGAGCTGCAGCGCCGAGGACTGTTCCGCACCGAATACACGGGCGCAACGCTGCGCGAGAACCTCGGTCTGGAGCGACCGGCCGTCGGCGCCCATGGCTGAGAGGGCGTTTCCCGCTCCTGGCGCAGAGCGCCGGGCCGCTCGGGCCACGGATGCGCAGGGAGGTGCATCCTCTGCCCTCTCGGGGCTGCGGGTCGTGGAGGCCGCCACGCTGGCCGCGGGCCCGATGGTGGGCACCGCGCTGGGCGAGTTCGGGGCCGAGGTGATCAAGGTCGAGTCGCCGGGCGCGGGCGACCCCATGCGCACGTGGGGCCACCGGCGCGACGGCATCGGCCTGGCGTGGAAGAGCGTTAGCCGCAACAAGCGCTGCGTGACCTGCGATCTGCGGCAGCCCGACGGCCAGGAGCTGTTCCACCGGCTGCTCGACCACAGCGACGTGCTGGTGCTGGGCAACCGGCCGAGCGCCCTCGTCCGCTGGGGCATCGACTGGGACTCGGTGCACGCCGCTCACCCGCGGATCGTGATGCTGCACATCACCGGCTACGGGCGGGGCGGCCCCAAGGCCGACCGTCCCGGCTACGGCACGCTGGCCGAGGCCATGAGCGGCTTCGCCCACGTGGTGGGCCAGCCCGACGGCCCGCCCACCCTGCCGCCGTTCATGCTGGCCGACGGCGTGGCCTCCCTGGCCGCCACCTACGCGGTGATGATGGCCCTGTACCACCGGGACGTGCACGGCGGCGAGGGGCAGCTGGTGGACGTCAACCTCGTCGAGCCCCTGGCGCGGCTCATCGAGACCTCGACCCTGGCCTACGACCAATTGGGCATCGTCCCCCGGCGGGTGGGCAACCGGCTCGACGCCAGCGCGCCGCGCAACGCCTACCGCACCGCCGACGACCAGTGGCTGGCCATCTCCTCGGCCTCGCCGAGCATCGCGGTGCGGGTGTTCCGGGCCATCGACCGGGCCGACCTGGCCGACGACCCCGACTACGTCGACCCGATCAGCCGCCAGGAGCGGGCGGTCGAGGTGGACGAGCTGGTGGCCAAGTGGGTGGGCGAGCGCACGCTGGACGAGGCCATGAGCACGTTCGAGGCGGCCGAGGTCACCGCCGCCCCGGTGTACGACGCCCGCCAGCTGCGCGACGACGAGCACCTGCGGGCCCGGGGCACCTTCGTGCCGGTGGAGGACGACGACTTCGGGACGGTGACCGTGCAGGCGCCGGTCGCACAGCTGAGCGACACACCCGGACGGGTCGAGCACCTGGGCCGGGCGCTGGGCGCCGACAACGACGCCGTGTACGGCGGCCTGCTCGGCCTCGACGCCGGCCGGCTGGCGGCGCTGCGGGAAGACGGGGTGATCTAGGGCATGGCGACACCGAGGGCCCGTAGGGCCGAGCTGGCCACGCCGGCCAGCAGCGAGAAGATGTGCGAGAAGGCCGCCCGCTCGGGCGCCGACCTGGTCTTCCTCGACCTGGAGGACGCCTGCGCCCCCATCGCCAAGGAGGGCGCCCGGGGCATCGCGGTGCGGGCGCTCACCGAGCTCGACTGGGGCCGCACGGTGCGGGCCGTGCGCATAAACGGGCTGGAGACGCCCTGGTGCCACGGCGACATCATCGAGGTGGTCAGCGGGGCCCGGGACGCGCTCGACGTGCTCATCGTGCCCAAGGCCCGCTCGGCCCGCGACGTCTGGTGGGTCGACGTGCTGCTCACCCAGCTGGAGGCCAAGCTCGGCCTGCGGCGCCGCATCGACTTGGAGGTGCTGGTGGAAGAGTCCGAGGGGCTGGCCAACGCGGTGGAGATCGCCCGGGCCAGCGATCGGCTGGAGGCCATCATCTTCGGCGCCGGCGACCTGTCGGCATCGCAGCGGGCCCGGGTGGACGGCAACTTCGACCCCGCCGGCGACTACCCCGGCGACTTCTGGCACTTCGCCCGCTTCCAGGTCGTCACCGCGGCCCGCGCCGCGGGGATCGATGCCATCGACGCCCCCTACCCCGCCTACCAGGACCCCGACGGCTACCGGCGCAGCGCCACCCATGCCAGCCTGCTGGGCTTCGACGGCAAGTGGGCCATCCACCCCGGGCAGATCCCCATCGCCCACGAGGTCTTCTCCCCCACCGAGGACGAGATCGCCGGCGCCAGGGCGGCCATCGAGGCCTACCGGCAGGCCGAGGCCGAAGGCGTGGGCGCCATCGGGCGCGACGGGAAGCTGGTGGACGCGGCCCACATGCGCCTGGCCGAGAACATCCTGTACAAGGCGTCGCTCGGATGACCGCCGACGACCTGGGGACCTCGGGACTGCGGCTGGAGCGCGAGGGGTCCATCGCCTGGTGCATCATCGACCGGCCCTCGGCTCGCAATGCCTTCACCCCGGCCATGTACTACGGCCTCAAGCGGGCCGTGCGGCTGGTCAACCGCGACCCCGACCTGGCCGCGCTGATCATCACCGGGACCGGCGACGTGTTCGCTCCGGGCGGCGACCTCGGCGGGCGCGAGGAGGAGGGCGACACCCTCCCGGACGGCCTCGGCCACGAGCTGCTGCCGTTCCTCACCATCCGGGACAGCCCGGCCCCGGTGATCGCGGCGGTCAACGGCATCTGCCAGGCCGGCGGCCTGCTGGTGGCCATGATGTGCGACATCGCGGTGGCCAGCGACCGGGCCACCTTCCGGGTCCCCGAGCTGCTGCGCGGCATCCCCGACGCCACCTACGCCGCGGCGCTGCCCGCCCACGTCGGCGTGGCCGTGGCGCGCGACCTGCTGCTGTCGGCCCGGCGCTTCGACGCCGCCGAGGCGCAGCGGCTGGGGGTCATCTCGCGGGTGGTGCCCCACGAGGAGCTGCGGGATGCGGCCGTCGAGGCGGCCCGCCAGGTGCTGCGCACCGCGCCCGAGGCCCGGATGCACGTCAAGCGCATGCTCAACCAGCGCTACGGCGACATCGACTACCAGACGATGTTCTGGGCGCTCGACCACTCGGACGAGCCGCGCGAGGGCATGCGCGCCTTCATGGAGAAGCGGCCGCCCCGCTGGGAGCAGCCATGACGACCTACCGGGTCGTGCAGTGGGCGACGGGCAACATCGGCACCCGCTCGCTGCGCAGCGTGATCGAGCACCCCCAGCTGGACCTCGCGGGCGTGTACGTCCACTCGCCGGACAAGGCCGGCCGCGACGCGGGCGAGCTGTGCGGGCTGGAGCCCACCGGCGTGACCGCCACCAACGACGTCGACGAGATCGTTTCCCTCGGGGCCGACTGCGTGCTCTACATGCCCCGCGCGCTGGACGCCGACGAGGTGTGCCGCCTGCTGGCCTCGGGCAACAACGTGGTCACCACCCGGGGCGAGTTCCACCACCCGCCCAGCATGGAGCCGGCCCTGCGGGAGCAGGTCGAGGCCGCCTGCACCAGGGGCGGCACGTCCATCCACAGCACCGGCAGCAGCCCCGGGTTCATCTCCGAGGCGCTGCCGCTGGTGCTCACGTCGATCCAGCGCCGGCTCGACGGGCTAGTCATCAACGAGTACGCCGACCTCTCCGAGCGGAACTCGCCCGGCCTGCTGTTCGAGGTCATGGGCTTCGGCCGGCCGCCCGCCGCCTTCTCCCCCGAGCGGCTCAGCCACGGGCGCGCCAGCTTCGGCCCGTCGCTGCGGCTGCTGGCCGACGCGCTGTCGCTGCCGCTCGACGACCTCGAGGCCCGCGGCCGGGTGGCGTGCGCCGCCCGCACCGTGGAGATCGCCGCGGGCACGCTGGAGGCGGGCACGGTGGCCGCCCAGCAGATCACCGTGGCCGGGATGCGGGAGGGGCGCCCGCTGCTGCAGTTCCGGGCCACCTGGTACTGCACGAGCGAGCTCGACCCGGCCTGGGAGACCAAGCCCACGGGGTGGCGAGTGGTGGTGGACGGCGACGCGCCGCTGGACGTCGGGCTGCCGTTCCCGGTGCCGATGGCGCAGATGGCGGCGACCTCGCCGGGCTACACCGCGCACCGGGCGGTCAACGCGGTGCCGGTGGTGTGCGGGGCGCCGCCGGGCATCCGCACCACGGTCGATCTACCGCAGGTGGTGGCCATGTTGGGGAAAGGATGAGACATGTTGCGGAGGGGGATCGTGTTGGCCGCGGTGCTGGTCACCGTGGCGGCATGCTCGTCAGGGGGAAGCGATGACGACGACGCAGGGGACGACGGAGGGGACGAGGTGACCGAGACGACCGAGGTGCGGGGGGCCGATGTGGCCCAGCCGGCCGTGACGGGCCCCGTGACCGGGGGGACGCACGACCAGCCGTGGAACGCCATGCCCTCGGGGCTGGCCGACCGGTACGGCTACGTGGAGGAGGAGTACTTCCTGGAGGGCGAGGCCACCGCCTACGCGCTCCAGGGCGAGCAGAGCGAGGACGGGCAGTGGGACGTGAGCGAGGCGGGGACTGCGCCCTACAAGACCCGCATCATCGTGCGCCGCCCGGCGGACGCCGGCGACTTCAGCGGCACGGTGTACGTGGAGTGGCTCAACGTGACCGCCGGGGTCGACGGCGACCCCGACTTCGGGCTCAACCACCCGGTGATCCTGGGCGACGGCTCCGCCTACGTGGGCGTGTCGGCTCAGCGGGCGGGCATCGAGGGCGGCGGCGTGCTGGGAGTTCCCGGCGTGCAGGTCCAGGCGCTCAAGCAGTGGGACCCGGAGCGCTACGGCGACCTGGTGCACCCAGGCGACAACTACTCCTACGACATCTACTCGCAGGCCGCGCAGGCGGTCCGCCGGCCGGGGGACGTGGACGTGCTCGACGGCCTGGAGGTCCGCCACGTCATCGCCATGGGCGAGTCGCAGTCGGCGGCCCGGATGGTGACCTACGTCGATGCTGTGCATCCCGTGGCCGGCATCTACGACGGCTTCCTGGTC
>JBKPRV010000330.1:0-3959 GCA_046734715.1 Actinomycetota bacterium
GCGCTCGGGCGCTCGGCGAGTGGGCGCTCCCGGCGGGCGCGGGCCTGGCGGTGCGGGGGCGCGCACGGCTGTGGGCAGCGGCGGTGGCGGTCGGCGTGGGCCAGGCTGCCTTCGACGCCACCGTGGCCTACACCACCGAGCGGGTCGTGTTCGGCAAGCCGGTGGCCCACCACCAGGCGAACGCCTTCGACCTCGCGGCCCTGGCCACCGGCATCCACGGCGCCCGCCTGGCCGTGCGCGACGCGGCGGCCTCGTTCGACGCGGGCGACCCCGCCGCCGGGTTCTGGGCCACCCAGGCCTGGGGGGAGGCGATCGACGCGGCGGTGGCGATGAGCGAGGCCGGCATCCAGCTGCTCGGCGGGCATGGCTTCCTGGTCGACCACCTGGCGGAGAAGCGCTTCCGCGAGGCCCGCATGCTGGGCCTCCTCTTCGGTGGCCGCGACGCCGCGCTCGACGACCTGGCGGGGGCGGTGCTCGGCGTGCCCGACCCGCTGCTGGGCGCATGATCGGCCTCGACCCGGCCAGCCGGGAGATGCTGGACGAGCTGCGGGACCTGGGACGGCGCTACATCCGGCCCATGGGCCTGGAGGCCGACCGCACCGGCGACCCGCCCCCCGCCGACCACGAGCTCTACCGGCTCTGCGCCCGCCAGGGTGGGCTGGTGAGCCGCACGGTCGGGCCCGGAGAGGGCGAGCCCGGGGACGGCGGCGACGCGTCCCTGACCTGGCGGCCGCTGCGGGCGCTGTTGATCGCCGAGGAGGCCGCCTACTGGGACCGGGGCGTCGCATTGTCGCTGCCCGGCCCCGGCCTGGGCGGCGCCGCCCTGCGGAGCGCAGCCACGCCGGACCAGAGCGAGCGGTTCCTGGCCCCGTTCGCCGACCACACCCGCGCTCACTGGGGGGCCATGGCCATGACCGAGCCCGGCGCGGGCAGCGACGTGGCCCGCATCCGCACCCGGGCGCGGCGCGACGGCGACGAGTGGGTGCTGAGCGGGCAGAAGATGTTCTGCTCCAACGGCGCTCGGGCCGACTGGGTGGTGGTGTGGGCGACGGTCGACCCCGACCTCGGCCGGGACGGCCACCGCGCCTTCGTGGTCGAGCGGGACACGCCCGGCTTCGAGCTGCTGCGCATCGAGCACAAGATGGGCTCGCGGGGCTACGAGACCGCCAGCTTCGCCCTCGACGACGTGCGGGTCCCGGGCGACAACCTGCTCGGCGGCGAGGAGCTCTACCAGGCCCGCCGCGGCTTCAAGGCGGCCATGGCGACCTACAACCTCACCCGCCCGATCCACGCCGCCCAGGGCGTGGGCATGGGCCGAGCGGCCCTCGACCTGGCGCTCGACCTGGTCCGCACCGACTTCCCCGCCCAGGGGAACCGCCGGCACCGCGCCCTGGAGCGCCTGGCCGAGATGCGGCGCAAGCTCCAGGTCGCCCGGCTCATCTGCCTGCATGCGGTGTGGCTCGCGCGGCAGCGCACCGACAACGCGCTGGAAGCCTCCTACGCCAAGCTCTACGCCCCGCCCGTGGTCTACGAGGTGGTCTCCACCGCGCTGGACATCTTCGGCGAGGCGGGCGTGGTGCGGGACGGCCTCATCGAGAAGCTGTACCGGGACGTCAAGATCCTCGACATCGGCGAGGGCACCCAGCAGGTCCAGCGCCTGGTGGTGGCCCGCCACCTCGTGGGTCTCCCCCGCGACCAGTAGGGCCCCAGACGCGGCATCGCCCCCCCGCTGAAGCTGGGGGGCGATGCTGAACTGATCGCTGCGTGATCACAGCGGGACGTTGCGGCTCCCGGGCTGTTGACCTGGGGTTTCCTCGCGGTCGGCACCGCGGCGCCGCGTCAGGGGCCTAGGCTCGGCCACGAGACGTGACCGAAGCGTCGGCCGATCGCCGAGGGGAGCGCCCGTGATCCTCGTCTCCGCAGCAATCAAAGGTGGGGTCGGCAAGACCACCACGGCCGTCTACCTGGCGGCGGTCGCCGTCGACGGCGACCGCTCCGTCACCCTGGTCGACGCCGACCCGCAGGCGAGTGCGGCCGAGTGGGTCGACGAGGCGACCGATGCCCCGCTCCGGCGCCTGACCGTGGTGGAGGCGCCCACCGAGCGCCTCCTGGCCAAGGCGCTCGACAAGATGAAGCCCGACGACGTGGTCGTGGTGGACACGCCCCCCGCCCACCGGGAGATGGTGGTCAAGGCCCTCGACCGGGCGACCGCGGTGGTGATCCCCACCCGGGTCGGCGGGGTCGAGACCCCCACGGCCACCACCATGCTCGACATCGTGCCCGCGGGCATCCCCGCCGGGCTGGTGGTGTGCTCGGCCCGCACCTACACCCGCGACTACCACGAGGCCATCGCCAACTGGGAGGACGAGGAGGCCCCGGTGTGGGGCAGCATCCCCGAGCGGGTCGCCATCGCCCAGGGCCCGGACGGGTGGCTCTCGTCCGACGGCCTCGACGCCTACGGCGAGATCTGGAAGACGATCCAGAAGGCCGTCAAGGCCGGCTGACCGACTTCCCCGATCCGGGGCCGAGCGGCCGCAGCGACTACCGCCTCCGGCTCGACACCGCTCCACTGCCGTATCGATGCGTGGGGATGATCACGGCCGGTGGGCCCCGGGGCTGGCTACGGTCGGGGCCGTGGCGGTCGTGCTGCGCCCTGAGGGCCTGACCCGGGACGACGTGGTGGCGGTGGCCCGCGGCGGGGCGGGGGTCGAGCTGTCGGACGAAGCGGTGGCGGCCATGGCCGCCACCCGGGCGAGGGTCGAGGTGCTCGCCGCGTCGGGCGAGCCGACCTACGGGATCTCCACCGGGTTCGGGGGCCTGGCCACCCGCTGGATCCCGCCCGAGGACCGGACGCGGCTCCAACGGTCGCTCATCGCCTCCCACGCCGCCGGCCTGGGCGACCCGGTGGAGCCGGAGGTGACCAGGGCCATGGTGCTGCTGCGGGCCCGGACGCTGGCCACCGGGATCACCGGGGCCCGCCCCGAGCTGGCGGCCGCGCTGCTGGCGCTGCTCAACGACGGCGCGCTGCCCGAGGTCCCCGAGTTCGGGTCGCTCGGGTGCAGCGGGGACCTGGCGCCGTTGGCGCACGTCGCCCTGGCGCTCGACCTCGAGCTGGAGGCCAAGGAGGGCTTGGCGCTGGTGAACGGGACCGACGGCATGCTCGGCATGCTGGTCCTCGCCTGCGCCGACCTCGCCGCCCTGCTGCGGGTGGCCGACGTGGCCGCGGCCATGAGCGTGGAGGGCCTGCTCGGCACCGACCGGGCCTTCGCCGCCGACCTGGTCGGGCTGCGACCGCATCCCGGCCAGCAACGCAGCGCGGCCAACATCGCCGCCCTCCTCGCCGGGTCCGCCATCGTCGCCTCCCACCGCACCGACGACCCCCGGGTCCAGGACGCCTACTCGCTGCGGTGCGCCCCCCAGGTCCATGGTGCCGCCCGGGACGCGCTGGCGTTCGCCGAGACCTGCGCCGACCGCGAGCTGGCCTCCGCCATCGACAACCCGGTGGTCCTCGCCGACGGCCGGGTCGAGTCGGTGGGCAACTTCCACGGGGCACCCCTGGCCCACGCCTGCGACCTGCTGGCCATCGTCGTGGCCGACGTCGCCGCCATGAGCGAGCGCCGCACCGACCGCTTCCTCGATGCGTCCCGCAGCCACGGGCTGCCGCCGTTCCTCGCGCACGAGCCCGGCGTGGACAGCGGCCTGATGATCGCCCAGTACACGGCGGCCGCCCTGGTGGCCGAGTGCCGGCGGCTGGCCGTGCCCGCCAGCGCCGACAGCATCCCCACCTCCGCCATGCAGGAGGACCACGTCTCCCTGGGCTGGTCGGCCGCCCGCAAGCTGCGCACCGCGCTGGGCCATCTGGCGCGGGTGCTCGCCATCGAGCTGGTGACCGGGGCCCGCGCCCTCGACCTGCGGGCCCCGCTCGTCCCCGCCCGGGCCACGGCCGCGGTGCGCGAGGC